>JANYBY010000236.1 GCA_025360565.1 Bacteroidota bacterium | reverse complement strand
TTATGGAAACATTTGGCGAAACAGTATTTTGCGAAACCATTACCGGCAAAATTGTTTTACAAAAATTTGTATTGTCGTGCACAACCACCGTCCACGTTCCGGGTAAAGTTGTTATTGTATTGGTGCTTCCGCCATAAGGCCCTGCTGCAAGTGTGCCACCAAAACCCGGCGGCAAAAAAGTAAAACTGCAAGTTGAAGCTGGTGTTTGTGTTGATACAGGATTAATAATTGAAAGAGTAGTTTGGTTTAAAGGTGAGCATCCAACAGAATAATTGGTAGAACTATTCATACTGTAAGTTGGATATTGATTGAGAGATGTAACCATAAAGGAAACGCTATCGGTACAGGTATTTCCCAAATTTTTAGAGATAACCGTATAATTTCCGGGCGCAAGAGAACCGGAAAACACACTCGTTAAACCGGTTGAGGTGTAAATGGGAACTCCGGCAGGGAAAGGATTTAAGGGACTGTACCAATAGTAATTTAAATTATTTGAGCCCGTTGAGGCTGCGGTAAAGCTTACTGTACCTCCGGCGCAAACTACAGATTGGCTTATAGGCGTTATTGTGGCGGTACATTGCGCCAAATGTTTTGCCGAGATAAAAACTAAACAAATAAATATTAATTTTTTCATTAACATCCTATTTATACGATACGCAAATGGTAGCGTCCGCGTTATCAATTGTTTTATAATTTACGCCGTTATATACTCTGCATTTAAATTGAACGTGTAACTTTTTTGTAGTCTCCGTATTTTCATTGTTATCATAACTATCAACAGAAACAACTTTAAAATAACTTGTTGAGGGTTGTAAAGGATTATTAGATGAGTAAATTATTCCGTTCTCATCAACCCATGTAATATTAACAGCGGATAATGCAAGCGCGTTTAAAACGGTGGTGATGGATGTAATGCTGTAATTAGTAGCGCAGGAAGACTGATCGTTTTGAGTTATCGCGTTGTAATTACTGTAAATTGTATCGTTAGCATTATCTATCACTCTTAACTCTACCGGATAACTTCCTACAATGGAATAAGCGTGCGATGGATTGGCGGCCGACGAAGTTGACCCATCGCCAAAATACCATAAATAAGAATAAGGCCCATTGCCTTGCGCGTTTGCGTTGAAATGAATAACATTATTTGAATCAGCAACAGCAGTAATAAAATTTGAAAGTGGATACCCGATCCTTTCAACGTTACTGATACTTCCAACGCAAGGATTTATTCCGGTCTCGCTAATTTTTAAACTTACCTTATAATTTCCATAAGCACTGAAGGTATGTATTGGGGCGGCGGCGGTAGAACTAGATCCGTCTCCAAAGTTCCACAAATAAGCCCCTGCCGTTTTATTATAAACAGATTGGAATTTTACGGCATACGATGGTCCAAAATACGGATAATTGCGAACGGATAAAGATTGATTGATGTGTACGGCGGCTCCCAAAGCGGAAGCTACATCGTCGTTTATTTTTATGGTTAGCCTATTTAAACAATTACTGCAGTCGCTTTGTTTCAGGTCGCCAATAAATCCATATACATTATTTGAATCTTGTTTGTAAGAAGAATACATATAATAATTGTTTTCTCCGGCAGCTATAGAAATGGGAGCGCCATTAATATTGGCATTAAAATAAAAAGTTTTAGTTGGATCGATAACCGTTTTAGGATATTCTTTCTTTTTGCAGGAAACAAAAACAAGCAGGCTTAAAAATATGAAATACTTAACCAATTTCACTTCCGGTTATTTTTTAAAGAAATTATAAATTAATGAGATCCTTATCGCTGTGTTTCGTTCAAATACATTCGAATTGAAAAACGCATTGTTTTTTACATCCGTTAAACCATACATAAACTCGGCATTCACAAAAAGATCTTTGTAAATTCTTCGTTTATAAAATAAAGATAGTTGAAGGTCCGGAGTTCTTATTCCCTGTTTATAACCATACGCTTTAGATTTTACAGACGCGGAATTGCCGGTTACTTTTTCTGTATACGTTTCAGTTTGCGCGCTTACGTTTAATAAATAACCAATATTACAGCCTATACCTGCTGAATGATTTTTATTAATTACATAGTTCAGCTTTATCGGCAAACCAATATAATGAAGTCTTATTGGCGTAATAATTGCTACACTACTTTCTTCGCCCAAACCGTAATGCGTGTTTTTTGCAGTGATGCTGCTGTAAGAAAGGTTGCCAACAGAATAATAATTAAGGCCAATGGTGCCAAATACTTTTTTGATGATGAGTGTTGAATAATTTATGCCCACAATAGGCGTAAAGCCTCGCGCGTCTTTCGTGCCGGGATTTGACCAGCCTGTAAAATAATTCATCCCTCCTTCAACCGATAAAATATTGTTATAGATCTTTTCTGATTTTCTATCGCTAATGCTGTTTAGAGCTGCTGTGTCTATTTGTGCCACACTTGCTGTATTTATCACAGCCACTTCTTTGGCCGGTTCATTAACAAGCGTATTGCTTTGCGTAGTTGTACTTTTAACCGAATCACTTTCCGGCGATTTCCCTGAATTTAAAACGGTTTCCGGCATTTTTTCCGCTTCAATTTTTTTCAATTCTTCTGCCGAAACTTTTTCTTTCGCTTTTTCTTTTATCGAATCGTTTGCAGCGAGTTTATCATCTCCTTTTATTTTTTCCTCCGACCTTACTATCTCTTTTTCTTTCCGGGTCTTTGATTTTGCATTTTTTGTTAATCCCAGATCTGTTTTTTCAGGTATGATTATTTTTGTAATTCCTGTCTTCACTCTTTTTTTGTTTTTTGTTTTAACCGGCTCGGTTGATCTTTCGGTGGCGATCTCTTTTTTTGCTTCGGTAATTTCTGTTTTCGCTAATTCGCTTGTGGCCGAAGCTGTATTCTCTTCTTTTACAGTCACCGGAGTTTTAAAGTTGGTATTATTTAAAGTCGTTTTTTCATTTACCTCGGTTTGTTTTTCGTCTGACGCAGTATTCGCTTCAGTGCTTTTTTCAACTTGCTTCACAGCAACTTGTTCAGCCGTTTTGTTTTCTGAAATTATTTTTGAAGAAGGCGTTTGATTTAAAAAATAAAATCCTGCAATACCACTCATCAATAAAAGCAATGCTGCAATAATATAAATAAAGGGTTTGGCTTTTTTACCGCCACGTGCTGCGTCAATAAAATCCCTGGTGTCTTCCCACGCGGTTTCGGTAAAAGGAAATTCCTTTTGTCCAATCAGATCATCAAGAGACTTTTTAAATTTATCTTCGCCGTTCATATTCGTTATGCAACTTTTATATTTACCCCAGTCTCCCGAAGCATTTCTTTTAATTTTTCTCTGGCGGCATTCAAATGCCATTTGGATGTGCCTTCTGTGATATTCAGCATTTCCGCAATTTCTTTGTGTTTATATCCATCAACAAAATATAAATTAAATACTTGCTGGCTCGCCGGCGGTAACTTTGCTATTAAAGCGTAAATGCGATCGGCGTCTATTTTTGTAATGGCTTCGTTTATTTCAGAATACTTATCCGTTTCGTAATAGTCTTCAACGTACTGCACATTGCTGTAATGAATTTTTTCTTTTTTGTATTCGTTTATTAATGTGTTGATCATTACTCTTCTTATCCACGCTTTAAACGGAACCTCAGGTTTGTATTTATTTAAATTGGTTAAAATGGTAAGAAAGCCCATGTTGAGCACTTCTTTTGCTTTGTCTTCGTTGCGTGTATATCTTATGCAAATGCTCATTAAGTAGCTATAGGTTACCTTAAATAATTCATACTCAGCTTTACGATTTCGGTCAATACAATCTGCTATCAGTTTTTGCTGAATATCCATTACCTATCTAAGGTCATTAATAACTATTACAAAATAAAGTCCTAAATGGTTGGGTAAAAAATTAAAATAGAGATTATTTAACTAACTCACTTTCAAATACTTCTGGTATTCTATCTAAAACTTCGTTCATTTCGTCATAAGTAGTTAAGCTCACCAATTTGGTTCGGGTTTCTTTAAAATTAGGAATTCCTCTAAAATAATTTCCGTAATGACTTCGCATTTCTATCACACCTAGTTTTTCGCCCTTCCACTCAACCGATTTTTGTAAATGCGCTTTGCACACCTCAACTCTGTTTGAAATTGTTGGCTTTGGTAAATGCTCACCGGTTTTTAAAAAGTGTTTTATCTCGTTAAAGATCCATGGATAACCAATTGCCGCGCGGCCGATCATGATCCCGTCAACGCCGTATTTATTTTTATACTCTAAAACTTTTTCGGGCGAATCTATATCTCCATTTCCAAAAATTGGAATTTTTATACGCGGATTATTTTTTACGGCGGCAATGTGCGACCAGTTAGCTGAGCCTTTATACATTTGCGCACGCGTGCGCCCGTGAATGGCGAGCGCCTTAATTCCCACGTCCTGCAAGCGTTCCGCCACCTCCATAATGTTAATGCTTTTATCGTCCCAACCCAAACGGGTTTTTACGGTAACCGGTAAACGCGTAGATTTAACTACCGCAGTTGTTAAGCGTACCATTAAATTAATATCTTTTAAAACACCGGCGCCCGCGCCTTTGCAAACAACTTTTTTTACGGGACAGCCAAAATTTATATCTAAAATATCGGGATTGGTTGCTTCAACAATTTTTGCCGAGAGGGCCATGGCTTCTTCATCGCCGCCAAAAATTTGAATCCCAACCGGGCGTTCATAATCAAAAATATCTAATTTTTTTCTGCTCTTAATGGCATCGCGAATCAATCCTTCGCTGCTTATAAATTCGGTGTACATCAGATCGGCACCATATTGTTTGCACACGTATCTAAATGGGGGGTCGCTCACATCCTCCATAGGCGCGAGTAACAGCGGGAAATCAGGCAATTGAATATTTCCGATCTGGATCAGTAAATCAAAGGTAGTCTAAAATGTTTGTTTTTTGAAAGAAACTAAGAGGAGACCTTATCCCCATCATAAGCCCATTTAAGATAAATGGCGCCCCAGGTAAAGCCCCCGCCAAACGCGGAAAGCACGAGGTTGTCTCCTTTTTTTAAATGCTTTTCGTAATCCCACAATAAAAGCGGTATAGTGCCGGCGGTTGTGTTGCCGTAACGTTCAATATTCATCATCACCTTCTCCGAACCAATGCCCATGCGCTTTGCGGTGGCATCAATAATACGTTTATTTGCCTGGTGCGCTACAAGCCATTTTACATCTTCGGCTTTTAAATTATTTTTCTCCATAATTTTTGCGCTCACCTCAGCCATGTTATACACAGCGTGTTTAAAAACGGCTTGCCCTTCCTGATAAACATAGTGCATTTTATTAGCAACAGTTTCGGGCGATGAAGGATTAAGTGAGCCGCCTGCTTTCATGTGCAAATAATTTACACCGTTTCCATCGGCATGCAATAAAAAATCTTTTATACCAACATCTTCCGTTGTGGGCTCTAATAAAACCGCGCCAGCGCCGTCTCCAAAAATTACACAGGTTGTTCTGTCCTCATAATCTAAAATTCGGCTCATCATATCAGCACCAACAATAACTACCTTTTTATATTTTCCTGTTTCAATGAATTGAGAACCGGTAACAAGCCCATAAATAAATCCGGAACAAGCGGCCGAGAGATCGTATCCCCATGCGTTTACTGCGCCTACTTTTGCGCAAATTAAATTTGAAGTTGCGGGAAAAACCATGTCGGGTGTAACAGTGGCGCAAATTAACAGATCAATGTCTTCTACTTTTAATTTGCTTTTTTTACACAATAATTTTACCGCTTCCACACACATATCTGAAGTGGCTTTTTTCGGATCTTTTTCAATATGCCTTTGTTTAATTCCGGTGCGCGATGTTATCCATTCGTCGGTGGTATCAATAATTTTTTCAAGATCGAAGTTGGTAACGATATTCTCCGGTAAAAAACCCGCAACAGCAGTTATGGCACACCTGATCATTATTGAAATACTTCGTTTATTTTATCGGTTAGTTTAGCGTTAACAACATCCATGGTTAAAGTTAAAACATTTTTAAACGCGAGCGCGCTTGATTTACCGTGACTGATCAACACCGTGGAGTTAATGCCTAATATGGGTGTGCCACCGTATAATTCGTAATTAAATTTATCGAAAAATTCATCTTTTAATTTGCGCGTTTTTACCATATCGTAAAAGTGCTCGGAGTTTTTAAGTATTGCATTTCCCACAAAACCTTCGCAAACAATAACATCGGCCTTATCCGAAAAAATATCGTTTCCTTCAATGTTGCCTACAAAATTAAAATCTTTTGTATCCTTCATTAAATTGTGCGCCGCCTGCGAAACTAAATTTCCTTTTTCGGGTTCTTCGCCAAGATTTAATAAACCGACCTTAGGATTATTTATTTTATAAATTTCTTTGGCGCAAATAGCGCCTAATACACCAAACTGATAAAGTACATCGGGCTTACAATCGGCGTTCATACCAACATCCAAAATAATTCCGTAACCGCCGCTTTCCTTAGGTAACACACCGGTAATGCAGGGGCGAATAACACCGGGAATTGCTTTAACGGTAAACATGGCACCTACCAACATGGCGCCTGTATTTCCGGCGCTTGCAAAACCATCCAATAAATTTTCTTTTAAATGTTTAAAGCCTAAACAAATACTGCTGTTTGGTTTTTGCGAAAATGCTTTTGTGGGGTGTTCGCCCATCTCTATCACTTCGGTGGTGTGAACATATTCAAATTTATCAGGGTCAATTTTTTGCTGCGTAAAATACTCTTTGGCTTTTACACTGTCGCCAAACAAAACAATTTTTACATCGGCAGGAAGTTCTTTAAGGGCAAGTATTGCTCCATCTAAACAATTTTTTGGAGCAAAATCACCGCCTAAAATATCGAGACCAATTTTCATATGCTACTACTCCTTTTTACTAAAAATTTAATTTACAAAGCTACAATAATACAATTTTAAACGGTTAAATTAATCAATTTATGGCTAAATGTTAAAATTTAATTCAAGGGTAAGCTTATTTATGGTTTATCAAGGCAAAAGAGCCTTTTTTTGAAGTTATTTGTTAATTAAAATACACTCTTTGTTTGCCTTTCTTGATTGAGCTAACGCATATTATTATTTTTGCATTTTCTATATTTAAACTATCGTTGCTTTTTAAATAATTTGTTACAAATTTTTCGATGATAGCAAATTTTTCATTTTTGCCTACCCTGCCGCCTGTAAAGTTTTTCTCTTCGGCTTCTTTTTCAAAATAATGTATGCTGTTTGACAAGGCCATTATTAACGGTTGGTTGCCGCTAAGCCTGTTTTTTTGATGTTTAACTGTGATCTCGCTGAACAGATCAATACTTTGTTTATTGTTTTTTTGGTTGTATACGTAAAGATTATAGTTACTATCGGGCGGAGGCACAAATAAATTCCAGTTCTGATGAAAAAAAGGATAAACGTAAAAAACAGAAAGGTTATTTGGCACAACCAAATAAGATAGAACAAGCATAAAATGTCCGATAAGGGCAAATGCGCAAAACGCTAAAAAATAAGTCCTCCAGTGTTTCATTAATTCGTCAAATGTCGTTTTTATTTTTATTTATTTGTTACAATTTTTTTATATCTTTCCATGATTTTATATATTAGTTTTATATTATGGAATTATGAAGTTATTTGTTATTTCTCCGCCAAAGGATAAACCCGACGAGCCTAATATTGTTACCAAAATGTTTGAGGGGGGTTTAACCACTTTTCATTTAAGAAAGCCGCGGCATTCAACCAAAGAAATGACGGATTACATTAAAGAAATTCCCGCTCACTTCCATAATCGCATCGTTATTCACTCGCACCATCAGCTTGCCCTTAAGTTTAATTTAAAAGGGGTACACTTAACCAGCACACACCTTACAAAAAAATGGAAATACTGGTTTGTGCGCCAGCGATTAAAACTAAAATTCGGTACACTTTCTAAAAGCCGTTCCTATTCAAGACTTGCGCAGGTTTATAACAAAGAAGATTATACCTTTAATTATTATTTGCTTGGTACCATTTTTAATAGTTTATCGCATGGGTTTTATAACGGATTTTATCAAGAAGGGGTTGTTGCGGCAGTTAAAACAAGCAAAAAGAAATTTGTTGCAAGAGGTGGCACTACACCCGAGGTAATTAAAAAAGCATACGACCTGGGCTTTTACGGCATTGCCTTTAATTCTTATATATGGAACGGTGAATTGCCTTACGCAAATTATTTAAAAGTAGTTGACGCTTTTAAAGAACAAGAAGTTCCTTTAGAATAAGATTAATACCAATTATAAATAAAAAAAGGGAAGCCGATTTAGCCTCCCTTTTTTATGCCCTATTATTTTATTCAGAAGGAATCCCTCCTGCACAGTTTTATTTTATCAGCGTTACTTTTCCGCTATACTCTTTTGATTTACCGAATACGTTTGTAACTTTAATTGACCATACGTAAACGTCTTCTTTCACAAAAGTTTGTCCTCTGCTTGTGTAGGTTCCGTCCCATCCTGTTCCGAAATCGTGAGTAGAGAACATTTTTTCGCCCCAACGGTCAAATATATTGAACTCGTATTTAACAATGCCGAATCCTTTAGGCTGAAACACATCGTTTACGCCATCACCGTTTGGAGTGAATGAATTCGGAATATAAATTCCAAAATCATCGCCAACAATAATTGATTTTACAACTGTATCTCGGCAACCATAATTGCTCATTACAACCAAGGCTACAACATACGTGCCCGGAGTTTCGTATGAAAGCGATGTGTTTTGTTTTAACACCACTTGATTTTTTAGGTGAGAAAAATTCCACATCCAGCTTGTAACCTTTGCTCCGTATGAGGCATCGGTAAACTCAACCGTTTCATTAATGATTGGTTTTGAAGATTCAAAATTAAAATCAGCAACCGGAATTGGATCTGTGCCAACTGTAAACGGAGAGCCGGTATTAGAACAGCCATTAACATCCACAAACCTTGATTTGATATCGTAATTGCCCGCATATTTATAACACTTGGTTACAACATTGCCCGTTGCGTTTGTGCCGTCTCCAAGTTCCCAGTAACTGCTTTGTAAAGAAGATGTAGTTAGCGGACTAAATGTAATACATACCGGAACGCAACCATGATTTTTATCTGTAATAACGGTTACAACCGGTAACGGATTTACTTGCATACCCACCATTGCTTGCGCCGAACAGCCAATATTATCGGCAACTGTTACTGTATACATACCTGAAGTGTTGGTATTAGCATCGGTTATAACCGGATTTTGTAATGTTGAGATAAATCCGTTTGGTCCTGTCCAGATATAAGATACAGCCGTTAGATCGCCCGCGCTTAAATTAATTGTTTGATTAGAACAGATAGGTGTATTTGCGCTCACTGTAGGCGTTGGTAAAGGATTTATTTTTACGTTAGTAACCGAAGTGGTAATACAACCATTCGCATCTGTTACCGTTACACTATATGATCCTTGCATTGAAAGAACTGAATTCGGAATAAAATCCGAAGGCGATGCTGATGCAAATCCGTTTGGCCCTGCCCATAAATAAGCCGTTCCGCCAGAAGCTGAAAGACTGATCGTTTTAGCGGCACAAAGTGTTGAGCCTACTGCTGAAATTACCGGTAAAGGATTAACAATTACAACACCTGTTGCAGTGTTGATACAATTATTTCCATCGGTTGCTGTTACAGTATATACTCCGGCATTTATGTTACTTGCAACTGCAAATGTGAGGTTGCTTCCGTTGCCAACATAACCATTAGGCCCTGCCCATGTGAATGAGTTTCCTCCTGTTGCAAACAAATTAATTGTTTTTAGTAAACACACCGCACTATTGCTTGTAATAGTTGGTGATGGCAAAGGATTAATTACTATTACAGCGGTTGTCATATTACTACAAATACCAACGGTTGCAATTAATGTGTAAGTACCATTAGCTGCCAACTGAACGTTTGGTATGGTTGTGTTTTGCGAAACACTTGTAAAACCGTTTGGTCCCGCCCAACTGTATGTGCTGCCACCCGATCCATTAAGAGTCAATGTTCCGTTTTTACAAACCGGCGCATTGCTGTTAATTGTAGCGATCGGTAAAGGCAACACTAAAATATTTGCAACTGCCGAGTTTGTACAGCCAATTGCACTTGTACCTATTACCGTATAATTACCCGTCATATTTAATTGAGCAAATGGTATTGCAGGGTTTTGAACTATTGATACAAAAGCATTTGGTCCTGACCAAGTATAAGTAGTTGCGCCTCCTGAAGAAAGATTTGCCGTAGTGTTTAAACAAACTGTTGATCCGCCTGCTACCATTATTGGCTGAGTGTTTACAACCATTAACACAGTAACAGAATTGGTACAACCGTTTCCGTTAGTTACCGATAAACTGTAAGTACCTGCGTTTGTTAATTGGGCTACAGCAATAACAGGATTAAAGGCGTTCGAGAAAAATCCTCCCGGCCCTGTCCAAGTATATGTGTTACCGCCCGCACCTGTAAAGTTAATTGGCTGGCCCACGCAAACCGGATTATTTACAGTAATGGTTGGTGTTGGTAATGGGTTAACTACAACGTTCGTTGTTCCGCTGGCAGCACAACCGCCAACGCCTGCTACTACAACAGTATAAATTCCGCCGTTAATAGGTTGTGCATTTGGAATAATTGGATTTTGAAGGTTGCTTCCGAACGCGTTTGGCCCGGTCCATGTATATGAAACCCCTGCGGTAACCGATAAATTAATTGTAGCGCCGGCGCAATAAGGCCCGCCATTAGTTGGCGTTGTAACAGGCGCAAGGTTAACAACCACGTTAACTGTGCCCGAATTACTGCAACCACTGGCATTTGTAACACTCACCGTATACACCCCCGCGTTTACAGGTTGAGCATTTGGAATAATTGGATTTTGAAGGTTACTGCCGAATGCATTTGGCCCGGTCCACGTATAAGTTGAAAATGCAGGAACATTTAAATTGATGCTTGCAAATTGACAAACAGGACTGTTACTTCCCGGTAAAACAACCGGTAAAGGATTAACAACAATTTGAATGGTTTGAGTACCTGTACAGCTTCCGGTATTTGTACCTTGAACTGTGTATATTGTAGTAATTGTTGGAGAAACTGTGATCATTGTAGCGGTGAGTCCGCCAGGCTGCCATGTATAAGTACCACCGGGGCCAGCGCCGCTAACTGTTAATGTTGCAGTTTGACCAACACAAATAGCTGTTGGGTTAGCAACAGGAACAATAGTTGGAGAAGCACAACAGTTTGGATTAATTATTACTTGTCCGTTACCTACCTGAACGCCTGCTTGAGTAGTAGGGCCTGTAACTCCCAGGGCCATAAAATTACTGCCGCCTGCACCGCTGGCACCTGCCCATGTACTTGGGCAACCTGTACCGCCCGTGCAATTTGGGCCTTGACCGCCAATTAATGCGCCGCCAACACCACCTGCACAACCCGGGTTAGGGCCAAACTGAGCATTACCGCCGGTTAAACCGCCGCCGCCGCCGCCATTACCAAAAACACCTGCCGCACCCGGTTGAGGTAATAAAGGACAACCGCAACATGAGGCTCCACCTAATCCACCACCCACCTGAGTGCCACCAAAGCCCGGAGAACCGCCATAAGCGCCACCACCGCCACCGCCATAATAACCGCCGCCGCCACCGCCGCCGCAACCTGGTGAACAGTTTGTGATCCTGTCGCCACCGTTACCGCCGCCGCCGCCGCCTACTGCCTGTCTGTCAATCAATCCAAAAGGAGAAAAACGAATATCCGAAGCGCCGCCACCGCCGCCGCCCCATGAGGTAGCGCATGCATTACATGTTCCGCCGGGAGCACCGCCATTAAAACCACCAAGTTGAGTGTTACCGCCACCGCCGCCAACGTTAATTTGTAAAACCTGTCCGGGTACAACCGGCAAAGTTCCCATAACGCGACCGCCTAAACCACCAATGTTAGCGCCGTTCACATTTCCTTGGCCTTTTGCACCGCTCACGGTAAAACAAATTGCACTTGTTCCCGGAGGCACTGTATAAGATTGCGAACCGCCGGTATAGTTAAAAATAATTTGCGCAAAAGCGGAACGATTGCTTCCGAGCAATGCTACTGCGGCTAATAAAAAAAGTTTTTTCATGGCGTATTAATTTAAAAGATCTATTTCTGAATTTAGTTAAATGCGTTTATTTTGTGTGTGCTTTTCCCGGTTTAGCTGCGTAAAAGTTTGAACAAACAAAGGTTTCGAAGTTATTTAAGCTTACACCTAAATCACTTAATTTAACCATAAGTTGTGTTGTGTTTCCTGAACAATCGCCGGTAGTTTCGGTGTTTGGAGGAAGAGAAATGAACGTTATTTTAGCGGGATCAAAATTTTCTTTTCCGTCTTTAGAAATTATTTGGTTTATCCATTGAGCCTTTACAGAAAAGCTGTTTGTGTTATTCATTTTTAATAGAACAACATCTTCGTTATTACATTTTACAAGAGCATATACAGCCTGAACTCCGCCGTTTACATTCGTACCATCATGGTTAAGCATAAAAGGCTTCCACTCATTTTGAGTACGGGCATTATCGGTATTATTTACTTGAACGTTTCCGGGTTGCGCGCTTAACTTAACGCCTTGTGCCTGCATTGCACCACAAAATAGAATGATGCTTGCGATAAAAATATTTTTCTTGATATTCATTTTTTTGATTTTTAGCCAAAGCAAATTTAATGTTTGAAACGGCTGAAAAAACAGCCGGCGGGCTAATTTTATGCGCCATTTAGTGAATGAAAAAGAGAAAATGACTTATCGAAGAATTTATGATATTGGTCGAATAAAATAAGGTTTTTGTCTAAGCGCGAGCGTTAATTGAATTAGTGGAAGTGCTTTTTAATTAGTGAATTGAAATTCATTAAAAAATTTTGGGTCATGGCTAAATTCCACCCAATTGGCACACCCTTAAAAACTCATTTTCGGTAACAATGCTCACGCTTAATCTCGGAATTTTTGCGAACTGCATGTTTTTTAGCAGTTTGTCCTTTTTAATTTCCTCCAGTGAAACGGGCGTTTTTAATGCCTTATGCGGAGCAAAATCCACTGCCAACCAAGCTGTTTCTTCGGTGGTGGGGTCTTGGTAATGTTCCTTTACAACTTTTGCCACGCCTACTATATTTAAGCCTTCGTTACTATGATAAAATAAAACCAGGTCGCCTTTTTTCATGCTTCTTAAATTATTCCGGGCGGCGTAATTTCTAACACCATCCCAAAATGTTTTTTTATCCTTTTCAAATTGTTCCCAACTGTATTTAACCGGTTCAGATTTTATAAGCCAATATTGCATGTTAATAAGGTTTGTACAAAAGTAATAATTGGCATTGTATCAACTAATTATATCTTGATAAAAATCATCGATTTTTTATTGCAGTTACTCAAAATATACCTACATTTGCCCCGAATTTAAAAAGAAAATAAAACGGTTTATCTGTGTCAAGTAACATCAACCCCCGCAAAAAGTTTACACGTATCTGTTTTTTGATATTAGCGCTTTTTTTTCTTATTTCTCCAAGGCTTTCTGCCAACGATCCTGATAATAACGAAACCGTAAAAACAGATTCCGCTGCAGCCGACCACGAAAAAGTTAACATTACAAAAGTTGCCTTTGAACACATTTTGGATTCGCACTATTGGCATTTTTGGGGCGAAGGCCACGGTACTGTTGCCCTGCCTTTACCCTGTATCATTTATTCTAACACAAAAGGGTTACAGTTTTTTTCATCCGGTGTTTTTAATCATGGCCACGATAGTTTTGGCGATTATAGTTTAGTAGAAGAAGAAATTATTTCTATTGACCCGTCTGAAAAAGTTTACGATTTCTCACTTACAAAAAACGTAATGCAATTATTTTTAACCGCCATTATTTTATTCTTACTTTTTACTTCCATTGCAAAAGCGTATAAAAAAACCGGTGTTACCAGCGCGCCAAAAGGCAAACAATCTTTTTTTGAACCACTAATTACTTTTGTGCGTGATGATATTGCAAAAACAAACATTGGCGAAAAAAGCGATCGCTTTGTGCCATACCTATTAACCATCTTCTTTTTAATTTTAATAAACAACGTGTTAGGCATGCTACCCATTGGCGCAAACTTAACGGGTAACATCGCTTTTACATTTGTGCTTTCGGTAATTACATTAATTGTTACAAACGTAAACGGCAACAAACATTATTGGGCTCATATTTTTGCGCCGCCTGTTCCAAAGGCGCTTTATATAATGATGATCCCATTAGAGATTGTGGGCATTTTTACAAAACCCTTCGCTTTAATGATCCGTTTATTCGCGAACATGACGGCAGGCCACATTATTGTTATTAGTTTAATTGGATTGATCTTTGTGTTTGATACATTATGGATCTCGCCAATTTCGGTTGCCTTTACTTTATTTATTGATGTGTTGGAATGTTTAGTGGCTTTACTGCAAGCCTATATCTTTACCTTATTAACTTCTTTATTCATTGGTTCCGCTGTGGCAGATCATAATGAAGACGGAGTGCATAACGCAGATGATGATAAAGTAGCAGCAAAGCACTGATTAAAAATTTTACTATAACAAAACAAAAACAAAACAAATGGCAGGAATGACAGGAAGTATCGCAGCAATCGGAGCAGGTTTATCGGCTATTGGAGCCGGGATCGGTATCGGATTAATTGGTGGCCACGCAGTAGAAGCTATTGCGCGTCAACCGGAAATGTACACAAAAATTCAAACAACAATGATCATCGCGGCAGCCCTTGTTGAGGGTGTTGCTTTATTCGGAGTGGTTGTGGCATTAATGCAAGGAGGACAATAATATTAAAGCCCTTTACGGTTGGTAAAGGGCTTAATGTTTTTTTGTTTAAAATTAAAATTGGTGAATCAAATGACAACATCGTTTCACTACAAATAAAAATAAAATGAGTAATTTATTTATATTAAGTTCGCTAACAACCCCCGGTATCGGCCTAATTTTTTGGACCACCGTTGTGTTTTTGTTATTGATAGTTCTCTTGGGCAAATATGCTTGGAAACCGATTTTGGGCGCTATTAAAACCCGCGAAGAAGGAATTGAAAAAGCATTGGCAAGCGCACAAAGTGCATTAAATGATATGCGCGAATTAAAATCGAATAACGAAAAAATATTGGCCGATGCACGCGCTGAACGCGATACATTATTAAAAGAAGCTCGCGAATCTAAAGACGCTATTTTGGCCGAAGCAAAAACTAAAGCCACAAAAGAAACCGAACGCATTTTAGCAGCCGCACGCGAACAAATCATCAGCGAAAAAAATGCCGCCATTGCCGATCTTAAAAATCAAGTGGCTACATTATCAATTGATATTGCAGAGAAAATTTTGAAATCGGAATTATCAAATGCCGATAAACAAAAAACATTGGTATCTACTTTAATGAAAGACGTAAATTTAAATTAACATGATAGTTGCTTCAAGATACGCCAAATCATTAATTGACCTTGCCATTGAATCAAAACAACTGGAAGAGGTGAGGAATGATATGCTTCTTGTAAACAGCGTATGTTCTCAAAATCATGATTTTGTAAAACTGCTTGAAAGCCCGGTTGTAAAAACCGATAAAAAATTACTGATCTTCCGCGAATTGTTTAAGGGTAAAATTTCAAAACTAACCATTTCATTCTTAGATCTTATTATCACTAAACGCCGCGAAAATTATATTTACGCCATTACAAAAGCGTTTGACGAACAATATAAAACAATCAAAAATATTATTACCGTTAAAGTTGAATCGGCTGTTGCGTTAGATGCCGCTTCGAAAAAAGAAATTTTAGGATTGATAAAAAAAACAGTGTCAGGCGAAATTGAATTAATAGAAAAAACAGACCCTTCTTTGATCGGTGGTTTTGTTTTAACTATTAACGATAGTCAGGTTGACCAAAGTGTAAAGCGTAAATTAAATGATCTGAGAAAAACTTTTTCGACGACAGAAAATTTACCGAGTTTAAATTAAAAATTAAAAATATGGCAGAGATAAAACCCGCAGAAGTATCTGCAATTTTAAGACAACAGTTAAGCGGCTTTAAAAGCGAAGCTGAATTGGAAGAAGTAGGATCCGTATTACAAGTTGGTGATGGTATTGCCCGTATTTATGGTTTATCTAAAGTTCAATCGGGTGAATTGATCGAATTTGAAACAGGATTACAAGCTATCGTTTTAAATCTTGAAGAAGATAATGTTGGAGCTGTGTTATTGGGCCCAAGCGAAGGTATTCGCGAAGGAAGTCCGTGTAAACGTACAGGCCGTATTGCCTCGCTAAATGTTGGCGAAGGAATGTTAGGCCGTGTAGTTGATACATTAGGAAATCCGATCGATGGTAAAGGCCCTATACAAGGTAAAACTTACGAAATGCCTTTGGAAAGAAAAGCGCCGGGTGTAATTTATCGTCAGCCGGTTACCGAACCTTTACAAACCGGAATTAAAGCGATTGATGCCATGATCCCTATTGGGCGCGGACAACGTGAATTAGTTATTGGTGATCGTCAAACCGGAAAAACTGCGGTTTGTATTGATACCATTATTAATCAAAAAGAATTTTTTGACGCAGGAAAACCTGTGTATTGTATATATGTTGCTATTGGTCAAAAAGGATCTACGGTTGCAAACGTTGTGCGCGTTTTAGAAGAGAACGGCGCAATGGCTTATACCTGTGTGGTTGCAGCAAACGCTGCCGACCCCGCCGCTATTCAGTTTTACGCTCCGTTCGCAGGTGCCGCTATCGGAGAATTTTTCCGCGATACCGGTCGTCCCGCTTTAATTGTATTTGATGACTTGTCAAAACAAGCGGTTGCTTACCGCGAAGTTTCTTTATTACTTCGCCGCCCTCCGGGACGTGAAGCATATCCGGGCGATGTATTTTATTTGCACAGTCGTTTATTAGAGCGTGCCGCAAAAATAAATGCTTCAGATAAAATTGCACAAAGCATGAACGATCTGCCTGAATCTATTCGTGGTTTAGTAAAAGGCGGCGGCTCGTTAACAGCCCTTCCAATTATTGAAACACAAGCCGGCGACGTTTCAGCATACATTCCAACCAACGTAATTTCTATTACCGACGGACAAATATTTTTAGAAGGTAATTTATTTAACTCAGGTGTTCGTCCAGCCATTAACGTAGGTATTTCGGTTTCGCGCGTGGGTGGTAACGCTCAAATTAAATCTATGAAAAAAGTAGCGGGTACTTTAAAATTAGACCAGGCACAATACCGCGAGTTAGAAGCCTTTGCAAAATTTGGTTCTGATCTGGATGCCGCCACAAAATCTATTTTAGATAAAGGCGCGCGTAACGTGGAGATATTGAAACAAGGACAGTTTTCGCCATTACGTGTTGAGCAGCAAACAGCCATTATTTATTTAGGAACAAAAAATCTTTTAAGAAATGTGCCTGTAAATAAAGTGCGTGA
>JANYBY010000200.1 GCA_025360565.1 Bacteroidota bacterium | reverse complement strand
ATAAAAGATTGAGCGCTCAAAATTTGAAACGGTTCTATATTCTATACATAATTTATTTAAAAGTATTACGTGGTTTGTATCCTCTTTCGCATTCTTTACAAGATCTATTAAGGAATCAATTACTCTGTTTTGGGAATAATAATTTTCGCCAAGAATGTTAAAAAAAAGGAGTAAATATGGTTTTATGTATTTCAAGGTTATTGAACCTCTAACCTACTAAAAAAAATCAATCTTTAAAAATTACATCGCCGCATACATTTTGCCCGGCTTACTCCTAATTAAATTGCTGAATTCCATTTGTAAAAGTACCGAGGCTGTTTTGCTGATCGTCATTTGCGAAACGTGACAAATTTCATCAATATGCATTTCCGTTTTATCTCCAAACGCGTTCATTATAATTTTTTCATCGTCACTTAAATTGATCATGAGCGGGATCTGTTTGTTTTTTTTACTTTTTTTCTCTTCTTCCTCCCACTGCATAGCGTAAATAAGATCAGCCGCATTTTCTATCAGCGTGGCGCGGTTTTGTTTTATCAAGCCGTTACAACCCTCTGCCAACAGGTCTCCTGCCCTGCCCGGAAAAGCAAACACATCTTTATTATAACTGTTGGCAATAGTTGCCGTAATTAAACTGCCGCCTTTGCGTTTACTTTCCACAACAACCAGCGCATCGCACAAGCCGGCAACAATTCTGTTCCGTTTCGGAAAATTTACCGCATCGGGATTTGTGCCGCTCATAAAATCGGTAAGCAAGCCGCCCTGAGTGATCATTTTTTTTGCCATTTTTTCGTGTAGCTGCGGATAGATTCTATCCAACCCATGCCCTAAAACCCCAACGGTTTCCATCCCTTCATCTATTGCGCACTTATGCGCCCAGGCATCTACACCATAGGCTAAACCACTTAATACAATGGCGTTGGTACTTTTTAATTCTGAAATTAATTCCTGCGTTTTTTCTTTTCCGTAATCACTCGGTTTGCGCGAACCCACAACCCCAACAATTTTTTCTTTATTTAAATTGGCATTTCCTTTATAATAAAGTAAAATAGGACTATCGCTGCAATATTTTAAACGCTGCGGATAATTTTCATCCGTAAAGAACAGGGGTGTAATTTTGTATTTTTTAATAAATTTAATTTCTTCTTCCGTTCGTTTTAAAACATCTTTACTGCCAACAATCGATCTGGCGTGAATTTCGCCAATGCCCGGTACTTTTAATAAATGCGTTTTCTTTTGCCTGAACACTTCCTGCGCGCTACCGCAATACGCCAATAAACTTTTAGCATTCACATCACCAATGCCTTCTATTAAGGTTAATCCTATTTGATATTGTAATTCGTTTAAATCCACTTATTTCTTTTTTTCAGTATAAAAATTTCATTTGTTATCTTGTACGCTGTTTTTAACGCGAATGAACAAATTTACAACCAAATTGCTATTAGGTCTTGCTCTATTTTGTAGCAATTTGTATTCTCAAACGGTTGAGGGCTATGTTACCGACGCTAAAAGTAAGGATACAATTGTTGGCGCGGTTATAAGTACCGATGCCAAAACCGCCGTTACCACTGATTTACACGGCTTTTACAGTTTAAAAACCAACGAAGGAACCTATAAACTAACCTGCACTATGGTAGGCTATAAAACTTTTACAATTTCTCTCAATTTAAAGGCCGAAGAAACTTTTTTGCAACAAATTGGCCTTTACGATGCCAATAATCCTTTAGACGAGGTGGTAATAAGCGCCGGAAAATACGAGCAAAAATTAAGCGAAGTAACCGTGAGTATGGATGTTTTAAAGCCCGCCATTATTGAAAATAAAAACACCACTTCGTTAGAAACTATTATGAATCAAGTACCCGGAGTTACTGTGGCCGATGGGCAAGCGAGCATTCGCGGGGGCAGCGGTTTTAGTTACGGCGCCGGAAGCCGAGTATTAATGCTGGTAGATGAAATGCCCATGATAAGCGCCGACGCGGGAGATATTAAATGGAATTATTTGCCTCTTGAAAATCTTGATCAAGTAGAAGTGATCAAAGGCGCATCCTCCGCTTTGTTCGGATCAAGCGCTTTAAATGGCGTAATTAATTTGCGCACCGCTTACGCAAAAGATAAACCGTTAACAAAATTTTCGACCTTTTACGGTAGTTACGATGCGCCAAAACATACGTATAAATGGTGGAAAGGAAGTTCGCAAAAACAAACAGGCATTAATTTTTCGCACGCACAAAAGATCGGGAATCTTGACTTTGTGGTGGGCGGACATAAATTTAGCGACGATGGTTTTAGAATGCTGGAAACAGAAGATAGAGAACGGTTTAATACCAATTTAAGATACAACTTTAAAAAAATTCCGGGTTTGGCCATTGGCGTAAATACAAATATGATGCAATACAAAGGCGGCCTGTTTTTTCTTTGGCAAAATTACGATTCGGCCTATATTCCGCAGGGAAAAAACATTCAACGGTATAATAATACACGTTTTAATGTTGATCCTTATATTACTTTTTATAAGGGCACAAATAAATTCAGTTTGCGTAATCGATATTTTAAAACTCATAACAGCAACGATAAAAACCAGGGCAGCGATGCCGAATTATATTATACCGAGTTTCAATATCAAAAACGTTTTGCAAACAATTTTAATATTACAACAGGCCTGGTTTATATGGAGCAGCAAGTGCTGGGCGATTCCTTATACGGCAAACACAGCGGAAAAAATATTGCGGGTTATGTGCAGGCCGATAAAAAATTCTTTAATAAACTAACTGTTTCCATTGGTATTCGTGGCGAATTTTATAAAGTGGATAGCGCCAAAACAAACGGTTATTTGTTCATGCAAAATCAAAGTGTAAAATTACCTTTTCAACCGGTGGCGCGTTTGGGTGTAAATTATCAGGCGGCAGAATACACTTTTTTGCGCGCGTCGTTTGGCCAGGGTTACCGTTTTCCCACAATTGCCGAAAAATTTATAAGCACAGCGGTAAGCTCCTTAAAAGTTTTTCCTAATCCGCAACTGCAACCCGAAAGAGCTTACAGTACCGAGATAGGCGTTAAACAAGGATTTAAAATTGGAGGGTTTAAAGCTTATGCAGATGTTGCGGCGTTTTATACGGAGTACAGCAACATGATAGAATTTGTATTTAATATTTACAGACCGGGCGGATCAAGTGGGCTTTTTTATGAGGATATTAAATGGGCAGGATTCAGATCTCAAAACGTTGGCAAAGCGCAGATCACGGGCTTGGAAACTTCAATTACGGGTTCAGGAAAAATAGGTCCTATCAACGTAACTGTTTTTTCGGGTTACACATTTATCAATCCCGTTGCGCCAAATTTTAATCCTATAAAAGACACTTTAGGATTGCCCGGAATAAATGTTCTAAAATACCGCAGTAAACATTTAATAAAAAGTGATGTTCAGCTGGATTATAAATTTATTTCCATCGGGTGGAGTTCACGATTTCAAAGCAAGGTTGAAAATATTGACCGGCGTTTTGTGCAAAGCGTTTTGCACGAATACAATGATATTGCCAACGGGGTAAATTGGGATGACATTCCGAGCACGTATATTTTACCCGGTCTTCGCGAAAATTTTCCGGCCTTTCAAAAAAGTTTTTGGGTGCACGACGCGAGGGTTTCGTGTAACATAGGAAAAAATATAAAGATTTCGTTTATTGTAAATAATGTGTTTAATATTGAGTATCAGGCGCGCCCCGGCGATATGCGCGCGCCAACACAATATATAGGGCAATTGGCAGTTAAAATATAATATGTTTTTGAAAACGTTTTTCCATAATATTCAGCCGCACAAATTCTTTTTGTTTACCGCTATTATTTTTGGAGTCGTATATAATATTGTTAGCCCGCCTTTACAAGCCCCCGATGAGTACGATCATTTTAGAAGGGCATACCATTTATCGGAAGGGCATTTTTTACCGGAGAAAAAAGATAATCGTTTGGGCGGAGAAATTCCGGTATCGTTTAAAGAGTTTATTACACCGTACAGGCTGGCGGCCACAAATTTAAAATATACGTTAACAAAAGAACAGTTTAAAAACTCTTTTAAAGTGCCATTTAATAATTCGGAAAAAGAATTTAACGATTTTCCAAATACATCCTTTTATTCCCTTATCTCTTATTTTCCGCATGTAGTGGCAATGACGGTTGCTAAACAGTTTACTATTTCAACTGCCACTCTTTTTTACAGCGGGCGGCTTTTTACTTTTTTAGTATGGATACTTGTTACTTGGTTTTTAATTAAAACGGTGCCCATTTATAAATGGCTGTTTACGCTGCTCGCTTTGCTGCCAATGAATATTTACATCAGCAATTCGTACAGCGCCGATACGGTTACAAATCTTTTATCGTTCACACTTATTGTTTTTATTTTAAAATACGCGTTCGACGATAAGCAATTTAATTACAAACGTTTATTATTTTTAATTGCCCTTGCGGTGCTGCTAGCTTTTTCAAAAGTTGTTTATGTTGGTTTGATCTTTTTAATTTTTATTATTCCGTCCGGCAAATTCAGATCTAAGCAACATTATTTATTTTCATCGGGCCTTATTTTAATTTGTTCTTTTGCGGCCGCTTATATCTGGTCGCATGTAGTAATGGCCTATTATACACCCTATCACATATACAATCCCGCGTTCCGCGACGCGAGCTGCATATCAAGTTGTGGTAATTATCCGGAGCAAAAAAAATATATTTTATCGCATGGCTTTTATTTTTTAAATGTAGTGTACCGCAGCTTGTTCGATCATCCGTACACCTATTTAGTAAGTTACATTGGCGCTTTTGGCGGTTTTGATATTCCAATGCCAACCTGGCTAACGGTTATCGCTTATATTGTAATTATAATTGTTGCTTCTATCGAAGTTACAGTCAATACTTTTTCGCGCAAACAAAAGTTTATTTTATTTTTTACCGGCGTGTTTACGTTTGTGTTTTTATTGTTATCGCAGCACTTAACGTGGGATTGCGTTGGCGAAGGGGTTGTAGATCTTATTCAGGGCAGGTATTTAATTCCTATTTTTCCATTATTCATTTTGTTGTTCGGTGGATATTTTCCAAATATTAATATTCCCG
>JANYBY010000184.1 GCA_025360565.1 Bacteroidota bacterium | reverse complement strand
GCACGCATGGCAGCTAATTTTGCGGGAGTAAGCGGTGCCAACGATTCGCGAAACGATATTATTATAAGGGGAAATTCTCCGCTTGGAATTTTATGGCGGTTAAATGGGTTAGACATTCCTAATCCCAATCACTTTGGTAATGCGGGCTCAACGGGAGGACCCGTTAGCATTTTAAATAATAATACGTTGGATAATTCTGATTTCATGAGTGGTGCTTTTGCGGCAGATTATGGTAACGCCACCGCAGGTGTTTTTGATCTACGGATGCGAAAAGGCAACAACGAAAAATTTGAATTTTTGGGGCAAGTAGGCTTTAACGGATTTGAATTGGGGGCGGAAGGTCCGCTGAGTAAAAAGAAAAACGCTTCCTTTTTAATTGATTACCGCTACTCAACGCTTTCGGTTTTTAAGGCACTTAATATTGATTTTGGAACAGGATCGGCTGTACCACAATATCAAGACCTAACTTTTAAAACAGACTTCAACACAAAAAAAGCCGGAAAATTTTCTATTTGGGGAATTGGCGGTTTAAGTTACGTGGCTCTTTTAGAAAGCGATAAAAAAGCGGGACAAGATCTTTACGGATACAGCGCACGCGATACGTATTTCAGGTCTAACGTTGGCGCCGGCGGTATTTCGCATACTTATCTATTTAAAAATAATTCGTATTTAAAAACTAATCTGGGTGTAAGCGGACAATACAATAATATTATAGCCGATAGGATAGATACAGCTTTTCACACACCTAAAAATTTAAAACCGGAGTACAGACAAACAACTCAAACTATACATTATATTTTTAATGCAACATACAATAAAAAATTTAACAGCAAAAATTTTATAAATTTTGGACTTTATTCAGATATTTTTAGCACAACATTTATTGATAGTGCCGATAATGATTTTGGCGCGCATACTTTTTTCACGCTTAGAGATTACAAAGGCAATAGCGTTTTGGTAAGAGGCTTTGCGCAATGGCAGCATAAATTTACCGACAATTTGCTTATTAATGTTGGCGCAAGCAATCAATACTTTTTACTGAATGGGTCTAATTCTATTGAACCGAGGTTTGGTTTAAAATATGCGCTCAGCAAAAAACAAGCGCTTAGTCTTGGTGGCGGTTTGCATAGCCAGCTGCAGCCCGCTTATATTTATTTTGCAACCGAAACTGTAAACGGGGTAAGGGCCGAAACAAATAAGGGACTGGATTTTACAAGGTCGGCCCATGCTGTTTTAGCGTATGATAATAATTTTGCGAAAAACTTTCGGATAAAATCCGAAATATATTACCAATATATTTACAACGCGCCGGTAAAAAGCTACAACGATTATTTTTCAGCATTAAATCTTGGCGCCGACTTTAATAGCCCCAACGTTAGTAATCTGGTAAGTACCGGAACCGGGTACAATTACGGACTGGAATTAACGCTGGAAAAATTTTATAGCAGAGGCTATTATTTTTTATTTACCGGAAGTTTATTTCAGAGTAAATATAAAGGCAGTGATAAAGTTGAACGCAATACGGCCTTTAATGGTAATTATGTTTTTAATCTTTTGGCAGGCAAAGAATTTAAAATTAATCAGAAACATGTTTTAATATTGGATGCGCGCGCTACTTATGCCGGCGGTAAACGTTATACACCGGTGGATGTGGCTGCCAGTAAATTGGCAAATAACGAAGTGGTGGATGGCAGCCGAGCCTTTAGCATGCAGTACCCGGAGTATTTTAGAATGGATGTTAAACTAGGTTATCGTTTTAATTCAAAAAAAGTAACGCACGAGTTCAGCGTGGATATTCAGAACATTACCAAACATTTAAATGTTTTTCAGCAAACGTATGATATTACCAACCAGGTTATCAGAACTGATTACCAGTTGAAATTTTTTGTAATTCCACAGTATAGATTGTTGTTTTGATCATTATAACTTAGTTATATATTGAGAGATCAAAGAATCTGTTTCTAGTATATTTTTTCAAATTCTCTGCGCCTCTTGCCTCTCTGCGCGAACTAATTTTTGAACTTCACTGCTCACCATACTTCACGGTCTTGTTTCTCCGCCGCGGCGGATCGGGATCAACCCTCCACTTAACACGTCTCGGTCTTGCCTCCCTTTGGTCTTGCCTCTTGCATCAAATGTTAACAACAACTATCTTGGCCTAACAGTAACCTCGATATTTGTGATCGGATGAATTTCCCAGGCGGTTGCTCGCCAGTTTCTTTCACGGCCGGGAGCGGTGTTCTCCGCGGCGTTGGCATGTTCTTCATCAAAAAACAACCAGCCATCAAATTTTACCCAGCGCCCTAAAATTTTATCGCGTAATGTTTTTGTACTCCAGTCAATTCCCTTTGCAAGCATTAATTTGCGCATGCGCGGTGTAACTTCGGCAACAACCCTGAACATTTTTTCATTTTGCATGGGGTCCAATAAAATTTCAATGTGCGTATCTTTTGTTGTTGCATCCTTGCAATTGCATGTCTCAACACCGCCATTCTTCACTTCGTAAACATATCCTATAATTGAAACCGCTTTTGTATTCTCCCATCTCTTTTTATCGTCGCCATGTTCAAGAATTTTTTTCAGCGTAATAAGTGTGTCTATTTGTTGTTTCGTTGGAATTTCTAAACGATTCTTAAATTTATTTAATTCGCCGATGCGTTCAGACTTTGCGTTTCCTTCGGGAGGACATTCTTCAGTGTTTTGATAAGTATTCGTTTCATTAGTTCGGGTAAATTTTAAAATAAAACTGAAAGCAAAAACAGCAAGGGTTATAATTGCGAAGATGACAGGTTTTTTCATGGGGAATTGGAATAGTAAAGGTATAAAAGAAAACCGTTTTTTGGCGTTTAAATAGTAAGATTGAACCAGTTTTTAGATTTGCAATACGCAGAGTTGCGCCAGGGATGGAGCGGCCTGTTTGAGCTCTTTTTTACGTCGCGGAGCAAAGTAAAAAAAGCGAGTAGCGACAGCCCGCCCGCCTGCCCGCCGAAATGTTTATGCAGGCGGGGGCGCCCAATTAAAGAGCATTTTTTGAGGGTTGACTAAACAGATATAATACTGAGCTATTAGCGAATAAATCATTAACTTTGCACATGAAATTTTTTTCGTCATTAATACTATTTTCGCTTTTAGCTTTTTCGTTTTGTTCTTGCGCTCAAAAAAAGGAGCTCACACAAAAAATATCGTTTATTCAGCCTTATTGCGGAGGTGCAAGGCCAACTGCACAAATGGAAGAGGATGCCCGAAAAGCAAAACCTTATGCCAATAAAAGTATAATTATAATTTCTGAAAAAGGCAAAGCAGATTCGGTTAAAACCGATAAGGACGGAAGCTTTAAAAAAACTTTAAAAATAGGAAAGTATAAATTATACGAAGCCTGGCGCTACTACAAAAAAACACCGGACGGAAGTTCAATGACTGAATTTGATTTAGCCTGTTTAAAATTAGAGTGGCAAAAAGAGTTTAAAGTGATCAATATTACAAAAGAAAAAATTATGGAAGAAGAAAAATTTGAGATCAATGCCAAGTGCCCATATTCCTCACCCTGTGTATTAGAAAAATATCTTCCCTCTAGAACGCGACCTTAATCTTCCGCAATGAACTTACTTTCAATTAACAATTTATCCAAAGCATACGGAGCCAAAGTTTTATTTAATAAAATAAGTTTCGGTATTAATTACGGCGAGAAGCTTGCACTGGTAGCAAAGAACGGTTCGGGCAAAACAACCTTGTTTAAAATTTTAAAAGGGCTCGAGATCGCAGACGAAGGGGAAGTTATTTTTAGAAGGGATATTACCGTTGGCTTTTTGGATCAGAATTTTTCTTTTGATGAAACGTTGACCATTCAGCAATTAATAGATACGGCCGACAATAAATTTGTACGCGCCATAAAAGAATACGATGCTGTTATAAAATTAAGCGAAACTTCTTCTTCACCGCAGACCGCGGATAAGCTGGAAGAGGCGCTGAACAACATGAACCTGATCGAAGCCTGGGATTACGAAAAAAATATTGGTGAAATTTTAACGCGTTTGGAAATTACAGATACAACTCAGGTTATTAATACACTTTCGGGCGGACAGAAAAAACGTGTGGCACTGGCACTTACATTGATCAACCGTCCGAATTTAATTATCATGGATGAGCCAACCAATCATTTGGATATTGACATGATAGAGTGGCTCGAGAATTATTTGGATGACCCATCACTAAGTATTTTATTGGTAACGCACGATCGGTATTTTTTGGATGAGGTGTGTGATAAAATTATTGAGATAGATAATCACGAACTTTATGAGTACAAGGGTAATTTTGATTATTACATAGAGAAGAAGGCAGAACGTGAAGAGATAAAGAACGCTGAGATAGACAAAGCTAAAAACTTGTACCGCCGTGAAGTGGTGTGGGTACGAAAGATGCCAAGGGCGCGCACGGTTAAATCAAAATCACGCGTGGATGCATTTGCGGATATTGAAAAAAGGGCAAAGGAAAAACGCATCGAAAAAAAGATAGAACTTACTTTAAAGATGGAACGCATGGGCTCTAAAATTGTGGAGCTGCATAGCATTACAAAAAATTATCCTAACAAAAATATTTTAACCGAACCATTTACTTATACGTTTATTCCGGGCGAAAAAATTGGTGTGGTTGGAAAAAATGGAGTAGGGAAAACCACTCTTTTGAATATTATACAAGGCAAGGAAGACGTTGATACCGGTAAGGTGCAGCTGGGAGACACTATTGTGTTTGGTTATTATTCGCAAGGCGGCATGCTAATTAATAATGATAAACGGATAATTGAAATTGTAAGAGATATTGCAGAGCATATTCCCTTGGCGAGCGGACAAAGTTTATCAGCATCTAATTTATTAACGCGGTTTAATTTTGCCCCAAACGTACAATTTAGTTACGCGCATACTTTGAGCGGCGGCGAAAAAAGAAGATTGTATTTGTTGACCATTTTGATGAAGAACCCGAATTTTTTAATTCTGGATGAGCCCACCAATGATCTGGATATTGTAACGCTGCAAACATTGGAAGATTTTTTGGAGGAATTTAAGGGTTGTGTTTTAATTGTATCGCACGACCGTTATTTTATTGACAGGTTAGTGGATCACACTTTTGTGATGGAAGGAAACGGAACTATAAAGGATTATCCCGGAAATTATACTGAGTACAGAAACTGGAAACAAGGACAAAGTTCGGAGAATAAAGAGGTATTGGCGCAACAAATAATAGAAAATAATCTGCCGCAGCAGATAAAAAGGGACGCTGAAATAAACGCAGGCACTGCACAAACAAAAGCAGAACCCGTAAAAACGGCATCGGTAAAAAAGTTATCGTACAAAGTTCAACGTGAAATGGAATTGCTGGAGGTTGAAATTCCGCAGTTAGAAGAAAAGAAAAAACAATTGGAAACGGATCTTAATAATAGTACTTCTGACTTTGATAAAGTACAAAAATTAAGCGCAGAGTTAAAAAGCCTTACAGAATCGTTAGAAGGAAAATCGATGAGGTGGCTTGAGATACAGGAGGGGTGAGGGGCTTTGTCTGCTCAGACCTTCCGGGTTTTGGGGATGATAATGTAAAATCTGGAAGGTCTTAACCGAAGCATTCGGATCTTAAACGCGCACCCCTACCAAACAAACATCATCAATTTGTTCTAAATTACCTTTCCAGTTATTTAACGAAGCGGAAAGTTTTTCTTTTTGTTCCGCCATTGGTAAATGCGAGATGGAGATCAGCAATTCCTTTAAAGGCTTATACATAAATTTTTTTCCTTTGGGTCCGCCAAACTGATCGGGAAAACCGTCGGTTAAAGTATAAACCACATCGCCTTTAAATAATTCAATTGTTTTTTGTGTAAACGGAATATTGTCCCTGTCGTGCTTACCGATCGGCATTTTATCAGGGGCAAATTCAAGAAATTCCTTTAAGGTGGCTGAGCTTGTCGAAGCCACTTCGGCAAACTCAGTGGCCGGCTTGTTCCGCACAATCCAAACGGGATTATTCGCAGCCGAGAAAGTTAATTTATTATTTTTAAAATCAAAGGCAATTAAGCTGCAGTCCATTCCGTCTTTTCCGCCCGTTGCGCTTCCGTCGTTTGATAAATGTTCAATGATCTGGGTTCGGGTATAATTTAATATTTCGTTAGGCGCCGTTAAATGCTGGCCTTTGATGGCTTCTTTTAAGCACGAAATATTTAGCATGCACATAATGGCGCCGGGTACGCCATGACCCGTGCTGTCGGCCGTAACCAGCCCGAAGGTATCGTTAGCTAATGGTGAGGCCCAATAAAAATCGCCGCTTACAATATCTTTTGGCTGAAAGAAAATAAAATAGTCCGGCAAATTTTGTTGCAGTAGTTCATCG
>JANYBY010000168.1 GCA_025360565.1 Bacteroidota bacterium | reverse complement strand
GGATTAATAGGCGGAATGTCGGGAACTTTTTGGGGCCCCATTGCACCTTACGGATTTATGGCCTGTGTGGGTTTTCCGAAAGTGCGTATCAGACACAATACTGTTAGTGATCCTCAGTTCATAGAAAGCGATCATTATATTTCGGGATACGAACGCGTAGCAAGATCTAAACGAAGAATAAAAGCCATCGTTGGTGGAACCATTGGGCTTTGTATTGGTTACACTATTTACGGATTGTTTCATAACAGTTATCCGCAGGATATCGGATTAGGTAAATAAAATTCAGTATATGTCTTATCAAAAAAAAATAATGCTGCTTGGCAGCGGTGAGTTGGGAAAAGAAGTTGTAATTGCCTTGCAGCGGCTAGGGCAATATGTAATAGCTGTTGATAATTATGCAGGCGCACCCGCCATGCAAGTAGCGCATGAGTTTGAAGTGATCAATATGTTAGATGGGGATGCTTTAGATAAAATTGTTGCCAAGCATAAACCTGATTTGTTAGTACCCGAAATTGAAGCGATAAGAACAGAACGTTTTTACGATTACGAAAAACAAGGTATAACAGTTGTGCCAAGCGCCAAAGCGGCCAACTTTACCATGAACCGAAAAGCCATTCGCGATATGGCTTCGAAAGAATTAAAATTAACCACAGCAAACTATTTATATGCTTCAACGTTGGAAGATTTTAAAAAAGCGGTTTCCGATATTGGAATTCCTTGTGTAGTTAAACCTTTAATGAGCAGCAGCGGCAAAGGGCAAAGCGTTGTTAAATCGGAAGGCGATGTCGAAAAAAGCTGGAACTACGCCATGGAAGGTTCGCGCGGCGATTATAAGGAAGTGATCGTAGAAGAATTTATAAAATTTAATTCAGAAATAACTTTACTAACGGTTACACAAAAAAACGGAAACACATTATTTTGTCCGCCAATAGGCCATCGCCAAGAACGCGGCGATTATCAGGAAAGCTGGCAGCCATGCGCCATCAGTGATAAAGATCTGAAAGATGCTCAGCAAATGGCTGATAAAGTTACCAAAGCGCTTACAGGTTTTGGCATTTGGGGCGTTGAATTTTTTCTGACCGATAAAGGCGTTTATTTCAGCGAACTTTCTCCTCGTCCCCACGATACCGGAATGGTAACCTTAGCCGGCACTCAAAATTATAATGAGTTTGAATTACATGCGCGTGCAATTTTAGGTTTACCTATTCCGCAAATAAATTTGTTGAGGTGCGGTGCTTCGGCAGTTGTATTAGCAAGTAAAGAAGGAGCCATGCCAAAATTTAAAGGTGTTGAGGAAGTTTTAAAAAATGAAAATACAGATGTAAAAATATTTGGCAAGCCCACTACGCGCCCTTATCGCCGCATGGCGGTTGTGGTTTGTAACGATGTAACCAATGCCGATGTGAACGCCGTAAAAGAAAAAGCCATACGTTTATCAAAACAAATTGAAGTGACCCATAATTGAAAAAAAACTATTGTATATTTATTTTATTAGTTGCTGTTAAAATTTATTCGCAAACAGCGACTTCTTTTTCGCTCTCCGCTTCAAGCATGTTAAGCGCTTTAAAAAAAGGCGATTCGTTAATTTATTATCAGTGCCATGTAGAAGAAGCTACGCAGCAAGTTTCAACCGCGTCGGGACAATCGTTTACAAGCGCGCCGCAAAAATATACCATCACCGAAAAATTTGTTGTTATTAACGACAGTTTAAATTTTAGGTGTAAGTATTTTATTTCATCAATGATCATTTTGCCCAATCGAAAATTTTCCGGATTAAAGATCCGCGAAAAAGCCTACTGGAATTTTAAAAAAGAAAAAGAAACTTTATTGAGCGAAAAAGACCTTAAATATTTAATGGCACTTGAAAATAAAGGTCGAGAGGCCATTGAATACGATTATGTGGTAAATAAATACACTACCAATCAATTAATAATAAGGAAAAAGAAGGATTTTAAGCAATTGGTGATCGACGGGAATTATGTTCTGTCAAAATTATTATTTGTACAATAAGCGATAAAATTATTGTTCTTTAAATTCTCGCGGTTGTATTTTATTGGTTCGTTCGTTTCAAGGTCTAAAACTTTTCCGCCGGCATTTTCAATGATACATTGCCCCGCCGCGGTGTCCCATTCCATGGTGGTTCCATACCTTGGATACTCGTGCGCGCGGCCTTCGGCAATTATACAAAATTTAATGCTGCTGCCGGTATTAATTATTTCAACAGCGGAATGCCTGAGTTTATTTAGGGCAATTCTTTCCGAAATTTCTTTACTTAAATGCGATCGGCTTGCAATGAGCGTGTAAACTTTAGGTTGAGTTTGAAGCGGTAATTTTTGTGCCAATGCCATCAGTTCATCAACAATAATAGTTTGTGAATTTATTTGAGAAAGCACGTTGTGCCCATCTACTTTAAAACTTCCAAAATTAACACACGCATAATATAATTGACGTGAAACCGGAGAATAAATTACGCCTATCATGGGTTTTTGATCTTCGATGAGGGCAATGTTTACGGTAAATTCTCCGTTTCGTTTTATAAATTCTTTTGTTCCATCAAGCGGATCAACGATCCATAAATGTTTCCAGTTTTTTCGCTGCTCGTAGTCGTAAATTATTCCTTCTTCACTTAATACCGGAATGTTTGTTTGTTTTAAGGATGCGATAATGCACTCACTTGCGGCTTTGTCGGCTTTTGTAACAGGAGTAGAATCTTTTTTTATTTCTACTTCAAAATTGGTATCGTAAATTTTTAGGATCTGCTCTCCTGCCTCAATGGCGGCTTTTATGGCGAGTTTTAAATAAGAGGCGTAATCAATCATTATCTATTTTCAACCGCAAAGCCCTTTTTTTTCCAATCATCAAAACCTTTTTCAAGATTTATAACTTGCTTAAATCCTTTTTTCTGCATTAATTCGGCACAATCTCCGCTTCTTCCGCCACCGGCACAATAGATCAAATACGTTTTGGTTTTGTCAAGCTTGTCAATTGCGGCTTCGGCTTCCTTACTTAAAAAATCGATCTGCATTGCGCCATTGATCAAACCCTTATTTTTTAATTCATCATTGGTTCTCAGATCAATTAAAATGGATGTATTTTCATCTATTAATTTTTTAAATGTTGGCGCATCTACATTTTTTGTTGTTTGCGAAACGCAGGCAAGCGAAAGGAAGAGGAGCGATAGAGTGATAATTATTTTCATGGTTAATTTACTGCGCAAATTTATTTTCTGAAAGCAGCCATTCTATGGCTTTACTCTTATTGTCGAACATACGCATTTTCATAGATTGCTGGCGAATGAAACCGATAATGAAATTAATAACGATGCGATGCGCCAGAGATTTAACGATCACAGCTGTTCTTAATGTCATTGCGTTAGATTCAGGCCTTTGCGAAAACTCCCGCGCCTCTTTCGTCAGGGTTGTGTAACGCCCGGGCTCAACTAAGATCTTGTGTTTATTTTTCCCATCGAATTTAGAAAACAAAAAATCATATTGTGTTTTTGAATCGGCCAGATCTATTTCCGAATTATCGTCTATCTTGATAAAGATAATGCCATTGTCCCAAAACTCTACTCTTGAAATGCGATCAAGATGTGAATCAAGTATTGAATATTTTTCAGTCTTTACCAAAAAAATTAGATGCTAAAGATAATAATAATTTATAGTTTTTTATCTTATGACATTCTTGTCAATAAAGCCATATAAAAACCATCATAACCATCCGAAGGAAGTATTGTTTTATCTTTTACAAATTTAAAACTTGGGTTAGAGGTTAAAAATAGTTCTACTTGTTCCCTGTTTTCCGATGGAAAAATACTGCAAGTGCTGTAAACCAAACTGCCACCGGGCTTTACCATAACCGAATATTCGGCCAATATTTTTTGCTGAAGTAATTTTGTTCTGGCAATTACCTCGTTCGACAATTTCCATTTTGCATCCGGATTCCTTTTAAGAACTCCCGATCCGCTGCAGGGCACATCCAATAAAACTTTATCGGCTTTGCCTTCCAGTTTTTTAATTGTTTCGGCCCCATCAATTAAACGAGTTTCAATATTAAACGCGCCGGCTCTTTTAGCACGCCTTTTTAATTCTTCGAGTTTAAAGGCTTCAATATCCAAACTAAATACTTTGCCTTTGTTTTTCATGATGGCCGCAAGGTGTAAAGATTTTCCTCCTGCACCTGCACAGGCATCAATAACAACATCTGTATTTTTTGGAGCTGTAAATTCGCTTATCATCTGCGAGCCCGCGTCCTGCACTTCAAACCAGCCATCTTTAAATACAGGATTTTTAAAAACATTTTCACGTTTTACCAATTCGTACGCGTCGGCTATGCCGGTAATTTTTGTTATGGCAATACTAAATTCTTTAAAGGCCTCCTCAAATTTTTGATGCGTTGTTTTTAAAGTGTTCACCCTTAAAACTACCGAAGCTTGTTTGTTCATGGCAATTGCTTCCTTTTCCCACAATTCTTTTCCTAATTCTTTTGTTCCCAATTCCCATAACCAATCGGGATATGATTCTGCCACCCGCAGATCAACCAACAATTTTTCTTTTTGTTTTAAAATAAAATTTTTGTCAACGTGTTTAAATTCCTGCCAGTCCGGAAATTCAATTCCTTTTATCACCATCCATACAGCGGTAATGAACCAAAAGTTTTTTTGCGATTGTGCCAGTTCAGAATATAACCTGTAATTGCGTACTATATCGTAAACAGCTTCGGCAACAAAGCGCCTGTCCCTACTGCCCCATTTAGCGTTTTGTTTAAATAGTTTTTCAATGGCCCTGTCGGCATATTTATTTTTTGTAAAAATATCCTGTAACGTTTCGGCAACAGCATTAACAAGATTTTTGTGAAGTTTCATATGATAACAATGAATGATTTGTGGAATGGATTCCGGTAAAAGTAAGATTTTTTTCGAGGACAGAACGGTGAGAACAACAGTTTTATCGCACCACCTCAACCCAGCCGGTTAAGTTTCTTTTTTTAATGCCGGTCACCCTCGGCTCATATACATCGCAGATGTAAAACAAGGTACCTTCGCTTACCGGCTTTTTAGAAATAATACTAACCCCATCCCATTTAAAATAAGGATCGGTTGTTTTATAAACTAAATTACCCCATCGGTCGTAAACCAAAAGATCTATTTCTTTTATTTGCCTAACACGAATGGCTTGAAAAAAATCATTGGCGCCGTCGCCATTCATAGTAACAATATTGGGCAATTCAAATTCAGGGCAATTGTCTACACAAAAATCGGGACTTAAATTACTTTTGTTTCCGGACGAATCGACCGATTGAATGGCGAAACAATTTGAAATAAGATTTAATCCATCAAAAATAAAACTTGTTTTGTTTGAGCCGTCTAATATTGCTACCTGAGTGTAATCATCATTAACAGTTTCTTTTTTAAATAAAATATATTTTATAACATCATCGCTGCATGACAGTGCCACATTATCCCATTCAACTTTTACATAACCAACCGGACAATCGGATGTAATGGTAATGGTTGGCGCGCAGGGAAGCGTAAGGTCAATTGGTGAAACACAAACTTCCTGAGAGTTATTTAGCAAAGGATTAAAAATAGAAGGGTCAGAATATTTTCCTTCGCTCAAGATCTTGTAACAATAAGTTCGTGTAATAATAGCATTACTGTTCACCACATTATTTTTATCGGTGTAAGTTGTGTTGGATGTAGTGGCAATAGCTGTAAATGTACTTTCATTCGGCGCTTTTCGATAAATGGTGTAGAGATAATTATTCCATGGCGTGGTTGATGTCCATTGCAGATCCACTTTCCTGTCGCCCGGCACGGCCGTTAAAAAAACAGAAGTCGCTTTTTGAGATGAGCCAATCGTTGTAGTGCCGGCCGCGATAAACTCCACTTCGTATTGCTCATCGGTATTTACCGTATTTACATTTAGGTGGGTATAAAAAGTATCTAAAAGATAAAGAAAATTTTGAGTTGTAGTAAAGACAGTAGAATACGTTGCTGCAGCACCGGCCTTGTATTTTAACTTAAATGTGTATGGTCCCGGAGTAGGTCCCGTTGCAAGCGTATCAAAATTGCCGGTAGTTGTTAAAGGCCTTGCCCATCTTACAAAAACCGAACCTGTAGAAGTGGAGGTTGACAAAATATCTACATTTAATAAAATTGGCACATCGCGTTTTAATTTAGCGCAAACTTGTGTGCTTGCAAAACTTTGCGAACCATCGGTGTAAACAGCAATAACTAAATAACTGTAATCTTGCCCAACCACTAAACCGTTGCCGTTATTATTATCTGTTAAAGTAGTTCCGGTTGATGCCGTTTGCCCAATATATGTATATCCTAAAGAAGGATCTGCTCCTGTTTTGCAAGGATCGTAAATAACCACAGCACAATCATTTTTGCGATAAACTTTATAAGTAACAATCGGATTTGTTGTAGGATTGCAGGCAGACGGCGACCATGAAACTTTTATGGTAGAGCCAACAGGCAGGGCAGTTACATTTTTTACAGAGGGCGGAACAACAATAATTTTAAACGAAGCAAAATAAGCTAAATTAACCGGCACCTGCGAGTCCTGCGCTTTAAACGTTGTAACATAGGGCTGCTGACGAATATGTTCGCAGGTGGTTTTCCACATAAAATTAAAACTGTAAGGCGTTGGATTAGCAGTATTTGTTATTACAGCCACCGGTGGTATTGCGTTAAACGCGCCGCCGCCGCCGCTTACCTGCACAAAATTATTTTCAGGATCGGTAACTGTAATAGTGGTATTAATTTGTGTCCCAGCTTCAACGCAAATATCTGCGGGCATTACAATAAATGGCGGATTATTATTTGGGCAATTATTTACAATTACCTGCATATCGCGTAAAACATAACCTATTATTACATAATGCCCGCTTGTATTTTTGCGCCACTCCTTAACAACAAAAGCCAGGTTGTATTGGGCTATTACTGTTGGACTACACCAGGTTAAAACACCGGTAACAGCGTCAATACCATAATTAACGCCTAAAGGTGCAGGATAAAAATAACCGGGTACTGTTGAACCGTCTGCCCCCCGTGAAGTGGTAATTTCAAAACTTAAACTATCACCATCCGGATCGAAAGCGCCGGGGTTATGATAAAAACATTTATTAACGCAAGCCCTGTCTATTGGATCGAATTTAAAAATGGGAGAAGAGTTAGCGCCGGTAAACGCGTTAATTACCAAATACGATTCGATATAGAAAGGAAGATTAACTGAGTTAGGAATATTGTATACATCCTGATTTCTGTTGGGATCGTTTGAATGCACCAAATAATTTCCGGGGCCGGCATAAGTGTGCTCAACAGTATAAATATTTTTCTTTACAGTATAATTCGGGTCTGTTACAACAAGTGATCCGCATGGAATAGCCCCGCAGGGACAGCCAACAACACCGGAATTAATGCGCAGAGCAACTCCGTGTGTACCATCGCCAAAGTATAAAGTGTCCTCACATCTGTCGGCAATAGTAGGTCCATGATCTGTATAATGAATGATGGTGAAAGAATACCGATAAACCTGAACTGTTGTGAAACCAACTTGCGCGGTAAAAGGCGCAATACGTACATATGTAATTTCTCCGGCACGGTTGTGTGTAGCAAAACCCCAAAAAGAACAAAGAGTCAAAATCACAAATAATAATAGCTTTCTCACAATAAAAATTCTTACTTAAAGGTACTTAATTTAACGCAGATTGCAAAAATTTATTGGACTAAAGGGTAAGATTCATGGCTTCTTTTTTTGAATGTAATGAAAAGTGAAACCGGGCTGAAATACCTAATAAATAAGGGTTATAAGGCTTATGGATGATTTAACCAATGGTTAAGTGTAAAGTTAAGTGGAGGGCTTTTCTGAAATTTTAACAGTTCAGCTTCTTAATTTTTAATCACTTTAAAGGTTTGTTGGGCAGTAGAGGTTTGAATTTGTAAAAAATAAATACCCATTGAATACCCCGCAAGAGAGATCTCAGACCTGATAATTTCATTACTGCCGTGCAGTATGATCTGTCCGAGCGGATCATAAACGGTTATAATAGCGGATGAAGGAACATTGTTAAGTATAATGTTTGAGGTTGTTGGATTTGGATGAACGCCAATCTGCAAACCATTAGTTACCGTTTGTTTTATTCCCAGACAAATATCCACCGATTGTGAAATAACAGCGCTGTTTACGCAGCCAAAGGCGTCGGCTCCCGTAACCGTATAAGAAGTTGTTACTGTTGGACTGATAACATTGCTGCTGTTATTGCCGCCGCCGCTCCAAGAATAAGTACTTAACCCAGAGGCGAATAAAGTACCGGTTTGACCGGAGCATAATACAACACTGTTGCTGCTTGTAACAAAAATGGTCGGCAAGGCGTGAACCGTTACTGTAACCGGTGTGCGTACAACACTGTTTGTACAGGTATTTGAAGAAGCATAATACGTATAAGTGCCAGAAGTTAAAACAGGCGTTGCAAAATTTGTTCCCGAACCGATGGAAACACCCCCGCTTGGCACGTTGAACCAATTAATAGTGCCAAAACCATTTACCGAAAGTGTTACGCTGTTGCCCGTACAAATACTTTGATTGGCCGGAGTAGTAACGTTTGCGGGGGCAGGCGGAGAAACGCAATCGTAAAACTGCGTAAAAAAACCATCGCTGGTTGAACCACCGTAAACACTTTGCTGCGAACCAACCGTTGCAATAATGGTTCCTGTTGTTACATCGCTGAGGCCGCACAGATAAACATTACTGTTATTATCGGTTGAGCAACCATAACCCAGATCAAAACCGGCGCCGCCATAATAGGTGGCCCATAATCTTGTTCCAACAGTATTGAACTGCACTAAAAAAGCATCGTTAGCACCACCACCAAATATACTTTGATGACTGCCGGGAGTTGCAATAACAGTGCCGCCTCCGGTATTTGAATAACCCGCTAAATAAACATAACCTAAAATATTTACCGCGCAGCTGTTTCCTCTATCATCGCCGCTGCCTCCGTAGTAAGTGCCCCATTGCCGCATGCCTAAGCTATTGAACTGAACAATAAAACCATCGTAAAGGCCTCCGGCATTGGCGCTTTGATGGCTTCCGTCGGTTGCAATACCGTTACCGCCAATGGTATTACTGATCCCGGCAATGTATAAATTTCCGTTATTCGCATCACGGCACATGGCAAATGCTCTGTCATCGGCATTACCGCCATAATAGGTGCCCCACTGGCGAACACCGCTGCCATTGAATTTAACCAAAAAGCCATCGTAGTTTCCGCCGGCGTAGGTACTTTGAAAACTTCCGGGTGTTGAAATATTAACGGTGC
>JANYBY010000149.1 GCA_025360565.1 Bacteroidota bacterium | reverse complement strand
CAAATTCCATTTGAACCTGTAACTGTATAAATAGTTGTAATGGTTGGGTTCACTACTGCTGTTGCAGTAAGTATATTCCCCGGCTGCCATGTATAGGATGTTGCACCGTTTGCGGTTATAGTTGCCGAAGCCCCAACGCATATCGCTGTTGGTGAACTAATGGCCGTGACTGTTGGAATTGGCAACACAACTAACTGAACGGTTTGCGAGCTGCTACAGCCTGCTAAATTTGTTCCCGATAAAGTATAGGTTGTTGTTATTGTTGGATTAACACTTACTAACGTACCGCTCATTGCCCCCGGTTGCCATGTATAGGTATTGGCACCGTTTGCTGTTAATGTGGATGACTGGCCTAAACAAATACTTGTTGGCGATGCAACCGCGGTAAGTGTTGGAGCCGGCGTAACAGAAACAGTAAGTGTTGCCTGATTTGTACATCCGTTTCCATTTACACCAATAACCGTATAGTTTGTTGTTATGGTTGGATTAGCGGTAACGCTTGTTCCCGGTATTCCGGGTGGAATCCAGGTATATGTTATGCCACCCGACGCAGTTAAAGTAGTTTGCGCGCCTGCACAAACAATAGTTGGTGATGCTATCGCGGTAATTACCGGAAGTGGATTTACCGATAGGGTTATTGTAGTTGAATTTGTACATGCGCCGTTAGCTCCCGTTAAAGTGTATACAGTGGTGATCGTTGGCGATGCCGCTAAAGTGGTTGTGTTTGCCCCGCCCGGTTGCCATGTATAATTTGTTGCTCCGTTCGCGGTAAGTGTTGAAGTACCTCCTAAACATATTACTGTAGAAGTAGCCGCAATGCTAACCGTTGGATTTGGATTTACACTTAAAGATAAAGCGGCCGTACTTGAACACCCGGCTAAACTAACTCCAAGAACCGTATAATTTGTTGTTATGGTAGGACTAACCACTACGTTGCTTCCGGTTATTGCCCCCGGATTCCAGGTATATGAATTTGCTCCGTTCACTGTTAAGGTGGAAGATGAGCCCGAACAAATTACACTTGGCGATGCAAGCGTAATTAAAGTTGGTGTTGGATTAACTACCACACTAACGGTTTGCGTAGTTGTACATAATCCGTTTGCGCCCGTTACTGTATAAATGGTGGTGATGGTCGGCGTCACGTTAAGAGTAGTTCCAATTAAAGCTCCCGGATTCCAGGTATAAGAACCTGCACCATTTGCGGTTAAGGTAGATGAAGCTCCGGAACAAATAATACTCGGCGATGCGTTGGCCGTTACCGTTGGTGTTGGAGTAACGATCAGATTAAAGGTGGCCGTATTTGAACAAGCAAAAATATTAGTCCCTGTTAAAGTATAAACGGTTGTTACCGTTGGCGACACGTTAACAGTAGCTCCCGGTAATGCGCCCGGATTCCAGGTATAAGTTACAGCACCACTGCCGGTTAAAGTTACAGAACTTCCTGAACAAATATTTGTAGCGGTACTTGTTATTGTTAAAGATGGTAAAGGATTTACGGTAACGCTTGTCACCGCAGTACTTGTACATCCGAACACGCTCGTTCCGGTTGCAGTATAAACTGTTGTTATTGTTGGCGTAACAACAACATTACTGCCAGTTAATGCGCCCGGGTTCCAGGTATACGTATTAGCACCCGAAATAGTTAAGGTTGAAACAGCTCCAACACAAATTATACTTGGAGATGCACCCGCAATTAAAGTAGGGGTTGGATTTACAAGTACACTAACGGTTTGCGTACTTGTACATAATCCATTGGCACCCGTTACGGTATAAATAGTGGTAATGGTTGGACTAACAGGTACGTTGCTTCCCGTTAATGCTCCGGGGTTCCAGGTATATGAGCCTGCCCCCGATGCGGTTAGAGTTGAAACAGCGCCTACACAAATTGCAGTTGGCGAAGCGTTTGCAATAACTGTTGGCACAGGCGTTACAATTAAATTAACAGTGGTTGTTGAAGTACACCCGAAAATAGTTGCGCCGGTAACTGTGTATTGGGTTGAAACAGGAGGATTCACCGAAACCGTTGTTCCTACTAATGCTCCCGGGTTCCAGGTATAAGTTAAGGCACCAATTGCGCTGAGTGTTGAAGAACTTCCTGAACAAATATTAGTAGGAGAAGCTGTTGCTGTTACTGTTGGATTTGGATTTATGATCAAAGTAATTGTTCCTGTTGTAATACAACCTCCATTAGATGCAGTCACGGTATAGTTTGTTGTAATTGTTGGAGTAACCACTACGTTACTTCCTGTTAACGCTCCCGGATTCCAAGTATAAGAAGTTGCTCCTTGCGCCGTGAGAGTAGAAGAAAATCCGTTACAAACAGCGGTTGGTGTTGCAACTAAAGTTAATAATGGCACAGCGTTCACCTGAACGTTTACAGTGGATGTTCCGGTACAACCAAAAATATTTGCACCGGTCACAGTATAAATAGTTGTGATAACTGGTGTAACCACAGTTGTTGCGCCGGCCAATGCGCCGGGGTTCCAGGTATAAGTGGTTGCGCCATTCGCGGTAAGCGTTACGTTGCCCGTTACACACACCGCCGTTGGAGAAGCGGCGGATGTAACCGTTGGATTCGGATTTACAATAAGTGTAATTGTTGAAGTAGACGAACACGCGCCATTACTTCCTGTTACTGTATAATTTGTGGTAGCAGTTGGCGTAACAACAATATTACTTCCGGTCAATGCACCCGGATTCCAGGTATAAGAAGTAGCACCTATTGCTGTTAGTGTTGCTGAACTGCCGTTACATATGGCTGTTGAAGAACTTGCCGAAATAACAGTTGGTACCGGAACAACGTTTATAGTAATTGTTGTTTGGCCCGGACAACCACCGGATAATCCGTTAACAGTAAAAGTAGTAGTGATGGTTGGCGAAACAACTACAACACTTCCTGATAAGGCACCCGGATTCCATGTATAAGTGGCAGCACCGTTGGCTGTTAATGTTGCGCTGTTTCCAACACAAATGGAAGGAGACGACGGCACCACGGTAACCGTTGGATTTGGTGTAATGTTTAATATAACGGTTTGCGTAGTTGTACATCCCGAAATATTATTTCCGACAACAGAATAAGTGGTGGTTGAAGGTGGAGATACACTTACCGTAGCGCCTAAAAGCGCTCCCGGGTTCCAAGTATAACCCAACGCGCCCGAAGCGGTCAATGTAGAACTGCTTCCCGCGCAAACGTTGGTTGGATTAGCAGTTGCCGTAATTGTTGGCCCGTTAATAACCGTTAAGCCCAATGTTGCAGTACTTGAACAACCGGCCGTTGCACCGGTAACAGTATAATTAGTTGTAATTGTTGGAGAAACTATTGCCGGATTTATGGCAAGCGCTCCGGGATTCCAGGTATAGGATGTGGCGCCAAAACCTGTTAAGGTAGCGCTCGATCCAACACAAATTGAAGGCGTGGAGCCAACTGCCGTGACTGTCGGCAATGGCACAACCGTTAGACTGGAAGTTGTGGAGCTGGTACAAGTTCCGTTGCTTCCAATAATAGTATATGTTGTATTTATTGTTGGGGAAACAGCAATGGTGGATGTGTTGAGTGCCCCGGGATTCCACGTATATGTTGCGGCACCCGATGCCGTAAGGGTTATGGTTGAACCAATACATACGGAAGGTGATGCCGGCGTGATGGTTAAAATTGGTACCGGATTTACTACTTCTGTAATTGTTGCAGTACTGGTACAACCCAAAGCGTTAGTTCCTGTTACAGAATAATTTGTTGTAATGATGGGCGATACAACAATGCTCGATCCTGGTATTGCTCCGGGATTCCATGTATATGTTACCGCACCCGATGCCGACAAAGTTGCACTGCTTCCGGGGCAGATGGCTGTAGGCGAAGCGGTAACCGTTAAAGTAGGGCCGGGATCAACCGAAACAGTACACACGGCGGAATTAGTACAGCCTCCATTTGCAGCAACAACCGTATAAATTGTTGTGATCGTTGGCGTAACATTCACTAAGTTGCCGGGTAATCCGCCCGGGAACCAGGTGTAGCCCGTAGCGCCAAGTGCTGAGGCAAATAAATTTGAATTTCCTCCAATACAAATATTAGAAGGTGAAGCGATTGTTACAAAACTTGTTGGTGTAGGAACTACCGCAATATTAATTGTAGCGCTGGCCGAACAGCCCGGGCCCGTTGACCCGACGACCGTATACGTTGTACTAATTGTTGGCGTAACTAAAGCTGTTGCGTTTATTATTGCCCCCGGATTCCAAGTATAAGAAGCCGCGCCACTTGCTGTTAAAGTTGAAGGTCCTCCGGCACAGACACTGAGATTATTTGCAGAGGCCGTAATTGTGGGGCTCGGATTAACAACAACCTGATATGTAAAAGTTCCAATACAGGTTCCTGCTTGTGCTGTTAACGTATAAATTGTAGTTGTGGTTGGACTCACCGCAATAGTTGAATTAATTACTATGCCGGGGTTCCAAGTATAATTTATTGCGCCCGATGCGGTTAATGTTGCTGTGTTGCCAAGACAAATTGGTCCTGCAGGATTTGAAGTTATAGTGGCCGGCGGCGCGAATGTAAGATTAACAATCCTTGTTATTGGGTTACATATTCCTACCGGAGTCATTATTAGCGTATAATTTCCTGCAATGGCTGTTGAAATAACCTGGTTAGTATTATTTATAACACCACTTAATGGCGGGCCGTTCCATAAATACGGGCTCAATCCCCCGGGTGCCGTTAACGTTGCGGTAGACGCACATGGTGCACTCACAAATACAGTTTGGTTTGGCATCGAAACCGGAACGCCGTTTACACCAAGGTTCATGGTATTACAGTTCGAATCAAAATAAGAATAAAGGTAATGGCCTGTTGGCACACAATCTGCAACAATAACTTCAACGCTTATACAAGTACCAATATATTGGGTAAGATCTATAGAATATTTTTGCCAGCCGTTACTTCTAAAAGTACATTGAAAAGGGCATCCCATGCCGGTGTTGCTCCAGGTTGCAGGGCCTGTACCCGGACAAGTGATACTGTTTGTTGCCGGTGCATTAAAACTAAAAATAGGACAAGCTAAAGGATTACCCACACAGTCTTTTAATCTAACATACATTAAAGGTTGCTGACAACAGGTGTGCGGACCGTTTTGCACCGCGTAATACACAAAATCATACAGGTAATTTGTATTCGTAACCAAAAAAGTCTGAGCAATTTTTGTTGCTTTGCCTGAACCAACTATTGTGTTCCCCAACACTGCAACCATGGTTCCGCCAAGAGGAGAATTTGGAATGAGAGCCCCTGTTACAGGATCTATTAAAGGAGTTGAAACAACTGTTGCCTGAAGGCCCGGTAAAAGTGCGAAAGGAGTTGTTGGAATGGCACATGAGTTTGTATTCGTTCCCTGGCTTAATGTCCAACCCGTAAAATTTCCCGCTTCAAATCCTTCATTGGTACAAGGGGCATTATAGATCACATTTCCTCCTCCCTTATAATTACCCGGGTTAGGATTATTGTTTCCGGGATCAACTTGAAGAGGAAAATATTTAGTATTTATAAATTGTCGTTGTGCAACGTAAAGAGCCACATTTAATTCATTCCCCACATATCCTTCGTAAAGAGAATTAACCCGCCAAGCATGTTCATCAAATCCTCGTAAAGAATCAGGCGAAATTATCCCCCTAACCGAAGACTGTTGTACTTGAGAAAAAAATGGATTTATAACGCTCAACCCTAAAAAGCAACCAATCAGTAAAAATTTGTGGCGCATAATATATAATTATAATATGCTAACTTATTAAAAAAAAGTGAACAATTTTTGGAAAAATGAGATTCGCGAAAATTTGAATTTGTAAGTTATTGTATATCAATTTATTAGCCTCCAACTTTAATAACAATCCCCTGTTAATTACATTTTTCCGTTGAATTTGAAAGGATTTAGAAATATTTACATTTGTTATGAAGCAATATTAAAGTTTAAATTTCAGATTTCTTAAATTTGAGAAATATGTCAACCAATATTATTGCTCTTTTGCCAGAACATGTAGCTAACCAAATTGCTGCGGGCGAAGTTGTGCAAAGGCCCGCAAGTGTTGTAAAAGAATTGTTAGAAAACGCGATTGACGCAGGTGCAACCCATATTAAATTAATAATTAAAGACGCCGGCAAAACTCTTATTCAGGTAATTGATAACGGCAAAGGAATGAGTCCGTTCGACGCTAGAATGTGTTTTGAAAGACATGCCACATCAAAGATCAATAAAACCGATGATCTTTTTTCGCTTACTACCAAAGGGTTTAGAGGCGAAGCTCTCGCAAGTATTGCAGCTGTAGCACAAATTGAATTAAAAACAAAACAGGAAGCCGACATTGTTGGGCAGCAAATTGTTATTGAAGGTGGAAAATTTTTATCGCAAAGCGAATGCCAAACGCCTACAGGTACTTCGTTCACCGTTAAAAATTTATTTTTTAATATCACGGCACGCCGCAGTTTTTTAAAGAACGACCAGATCGAACAAAAACATATTATTGATGATTTTGAACGCGTGGCCCTGCCTCATTGCGACATTCATTTTACATTTATAAGTAACGGAAACGAAATACTTAATTTGCCTGCCGGAAATTTAATGCAACGCATAAAATTGCTCTATGGCAATTACATGCAAAAAGACCTGGTTACAATTGGCGAAGACACCCCCTTCTTAAAAATAGGCGGGTATGTGAGCTTGCCAAGCGCGGCAGTTAAAACAAAAAAAGACCAATTCATTTTTATCAATAACCGCTTTATACGCAACGCGTTTTTAAATCACGCTGTTTATTCTGCTTATAAAGATCTTATTAGTTTTCAATCGCACCCAAAATATTTTTTGTTTTTAGAATTAGACCCGAAATACATCGATATTAATATTCATCCCACAAAAACAGAAGTAAAGTTTACTGACGAAAAAACGATTTACATGCTTTTGTTAAGTGTGGTAAAACGCGCGCTGGGTAAGGCAAACGCGGCACCATCCATTGATTTTGAAACCGAAATGAGCATGAACAACACCTTACCGTCATCCGAAAAGTTTTTTTCGCAGCCAAAGGTAAGTCACAACCCCGATTACAATCCTTTTAAAAACGCAGGTTCTTTTACAAGCGGTGAAAGCGGACTTCAAAAAATAAATAAACAAAATTGGGAAAATTTATTCGACGGCTTTAAGCAAACTAACCTGCCCGAAACAATTACCACGGAACCCGAACAGCAAACCATTGAATCGGTAAAAAGAGAAGCCATTGATTTTAGCGTCTTTCAGTTGCATTTAAAATACATTGTTACCACTTACAACAACAGCGTTTTTATTATTGATCAGCAGCGGGCGCATGAACGCATTGTGTACGAACATTATTTAAATACCAAAGTCGAAAGTAAAATTGCATCGCAGCAATTATTATTTCCCGAACAGTTAGAGTTAAGTTTTAACGATTTTGGCTTGATACAAAATTTAAAAGAAGAATTTAAATTATTGGGGTTTGATATTGAAGAATTTGGCAAGAACAGTATTGTGGTAAACGGCACCCCAAGCGACTTACAAGACTTTAATGTGGCCACCACCATTGAAGGTATTTTGGAAACCTTTAAGTTAAATACCATTGATGCCAAAATTGAAAAACACGATAATTTATGCCGTGCCATTGCAAAAAACATTTGCATTAAGTATGGTAAATTTTTAGAGGAACAGGAAATGAAATTAATGGTAAATCATTTACTGCAATGCGAAAATCCTTTGTACACCGCCAACGGAAGACCCGTAATAATGGAAGTGGAGTTAAACGAAATAGAACGGTTCTTTAAAAAATAAAATGAGTTTTAATCAATACAGACCAAGTGGATTTGGGCATTTGCCTATGGTAACAAAAAATATTGTTATCATTAATGTGATCATGTATGTTTTAAAATTGATCTTAGAAACACAAGGAATTAATTTGGATGATTATTTCGGTTTGCATTACCATTTGGCTCCAACTTTTAAACCTCATCAGTTCATTACCTACATTTTTATGCACGGGAGTTTTTCACATTTATTCTTTAATATGTTTGCCGTTTATATGTTTGGGCAAGTTCTCGAACAAACCTGGGGGCCAAAAAGGTATTTAATATTTTATATTATAACCGGTCTTGGCGCGGCGCTAACCCAATATATAATTATGCACTTTCAAATTTCAACGGCTTTAGATCTTTTTAATAACGCGATAGATAGTGCCTCAGGAGCGGCAGTTAAAGCGGATTACATAAATCAAAAATATGAATACTTGAACGGCAATGTTATCGTTGGCGCTTCCGGCTCTTTATTTGGGCTGCTTGGCGCTTTCGGTATGTTGTTCCCAAACCAAATGCTTTATATTTATTTTTTGTTTCCGGTAAAAGCAAAATGGCTGGTAATTGGTTACGGCGCAATAGAATTATTTTCAGGATTAAACAATAATCCCGGCGATAACGTTGCCCACTTTGCCCACCTCGGCGGTTTATTTGTGGGGGTTATACTAGTTTTGATCTGGCGAAGGGGTACAAAGAATTTTTACTGATGAATTTTTTTCAAAAAATAGCCAAAACTTTTCAGCAGCAAGGTAAGCTCGCGCAGCTTATCATTGTTAATGTCGCGCTTTTTTTAACCATTAACCTTTCGCTACACATTGCGCATATTGACCTTGTAAAATACCTTGGATTACCCGTTGGCGGGGTAGCTTTCCTATTTAAAATATGGACCCTTTTAACCTACATGTTCTCGCATCAAGACCTGGGTCATGTTTTTTTTAATATGGTATTGCTTTATTTTTCGGCTCAAATATTCTTTGTTATACTTGGCGAAAGCAAATTGATTTATGTTTACATCATGAGCGGTTTGGTTGGCGCGGCGTTTTTACTCATTTGTGGCCTGCTTTTCCCCGAATCGTTTGCCAACTCTATTTTAATAGGCGCATCGGCCGGCGTTACCGGTGTTATAATGGTTATGGCCGTTTACTCGCCAAACTTTATGGTAAACTTGTTTGGGTTAATACAAATGCCCTATAAATATTTCGCGTTATTAACTTTTGTCCTAAGCACTGTAATTGATTTTTCATTTAATATGGGTGGTAAAATTTCGCACGTTGGAGGAGCCATTTTTGGCTTAACTTACGGTTATTATTTAAAAAAGGGGGTGGACTTATTTAACTTTTCTTTTTTAACAAAAAATAAACAAAAACTCAGGGTTGTATCCTATAATAAAACAAGCGACGAAGAATTTAACCAAAACCGCCACAGGGGCGAGTTGAGGATGAATGAGTTGCTCGACAAAATATCAAAAAGCGGATACGATAGTTTAACAAAGAAAGAAAAAGACGAGCTTTTTAATCTTTCTCAAAAAAAATAGAAAATACTAATTATTTAGTTACATTAGTTGGC
>JANYBY010000116.1 GCA_025360565.1 Bacteroidota bacterium | reverse complement strand
AATTGATAGCGTTGAAATAGGGGTCGTTGCCTCCGGCGCACCGCGTTTCCCCAATGCGTCCGTCATTCTGAGCGGAGCAAAGAATCCGTTCTACACCAATGATCTTTTCGATATGATTTCTGACGAGAACGGATGCTTCGTTCCTCAGCATGACGGCTCGCTTGGAGGGCAAAAAAAAACCGCTCCGATTTTACGGAGCGGTTTTTAAGAACTTAAAATAAAATTAATCCTTAACTATTTTTGTAGTTTTAATAATTGCGTTATTTTCTTTCAACCTTAACACATAAATACCTTTTGGCATTTGTGCAATATTAATTTTAGTTGAAAGCGAATTTACTTTTTCGGTTAATACCAATTGGCCAATTGAATTATAAATTTCAATAGTCGTATTTTCAGAAACAGAATTTAGGTTAATCGCAAAATCACCGTTGTTTGGATTTGGAAAAACCCTTACATCGGAATTTAAATTACTTAAAGAATGAATGCCGCCGCAAACCGTTACAGATTGCGTATACTGGGCTGAATTTGTGCAAGAGTTAGCGCCGGTAATTGAAACTGTATAAGTAGAATTAACCGTTGGACTAACAACAATTACTGAACCTGTTCCACCCGGGTTCCATGTATAGCTTGCAGCGCCGCTACCGGTTAAAGTAGCCGATTGACCAATACAAAGCACACTGCTTGTAGAAGCTACAGTAAGAGAAGGTAATGCGTTAACAGTAACAGATTTTCCGCCAACGCCATAACAGTTGCCTGAGTTTCCTAATACTGTATATATTCCTGAAGCGGTTGGTGTAATAACTACCATAGAACCTGTAAGAGCTCCCGGATTCCATGTATAAGTAAAAGCTCCGGTTGCAGTTAAGGCTACCGAGTTACCGGCGCAAACTGAAGCAGGTCCGGCAGGGGTAATTGTAACCGAATTTGGAGCATAAGTACAAGTTGTTGAAAGAGATCCCGCGGCAGCTATCCAGTTTGAAGTTGCTCCCGTTAATGTAAAGTTATTTAATGTTGCGCTAAAAGAAGAAGGCGAACTATCCATTAAAGTAGTAACGGTTGCGTTGTTACCGGCATCAATACCCTGGTTAAAATGATACAATGCAACCAAATTTGGTTCGGTGCCTATTGCTTCGCAATTGAAACGGTGCGCAATTTCTGCAGCGCATAAAGCGCGGTTCCAATATCTAACTTCATCAATAGTACCGTTAAAATTATTTCCGCCTGCATCATCGCTACCAATTGCAAAACTTCCAGTAGAAAGTGCCGGTACCGGTGGTGGGAAAAAACTTTGAACAAAAGCACCATTTATATAAAGCGACATGCCATTTGGTCCTTGAACTACAACAGATATCATGGTCATTGAGCCTGTAGGTATTGTTACCGAACTATTATAAGCAATTGCACCATTTTTAATGGAGAGAGATGTACTTCCTGAGGCTAAATAAATACCTACACCGTTTGTGCCATTTGTGCCATTGTACATAATATATCTGGCAGATGGTGCAACTCCACCCCAATTTATACGGGCTTCGTAGGTAAGGCCTGCCGTGAGTGTACTTACAGTACCGCGCCTTACGTTATCATTTGTTCCATCAAAATTTAACGCTGTGGCGGGCTGAGCAATAATGCTGCCAAATGCACAGGTAAAAAATAAACCAAGTAAAGTTTTTTTCATGTTTTTTGTTTTTATGGCGAGGTGATCTGTGATCTACTTCGCCGGTTTTAATTCGTTGGATGTTTATTCCGTAAAAATATTCCAACGGAAAATATCCTACGGGTTTTATGATTAATAAGTAAATATAGTAAAAATAAGTTATTCTCCAAATAATTATTTTAACAAGGGTTTAAATAATAAAAAAAGCCCGGTGTTTAAACGGGCTCTGAATTTATTTTTTCTTTTTTCCTTTTGCTTTCTTGGCAGGTTTCTTTTTAACCTGTACTTTCTTTTTCACAATTTTTTTTGCAGGAGATTTTTTTACTACAGCTTTCTTTTTTGGTTTTACTGTTTTAGCCTTTACCATTTTTTTCAAAGATCTCTTCGCGGTTTTTTTTGCACTGCCTTTAAGCAGTTTCTTAGCTACAACAGTTTTTTTAGCAGGTTTTTTGTTTGAAGAAGATTTAGCAAGGGCCTTGCGCGCTATTTTTTTATTTTCTTTTTCCTCTTCGGCTTCTTCGGCCTCCGCACGTTTTATGGCGTCGATCTCTAAAAGTAATTCGGGTGCAATATCATTGGCAACTTCAAAGTCCTGTATGGTCAGATCCAAATGTTCAATATCAGTTTCTAAAGCGGTGAGATCCATTTCGGCATTTAAAAAAACAATGCGATCGGTTATGGCCTTAAAAATTTGTTCAACCGAACCAATTCCGTGAATGGAATGAAATTTGCCCTGCTCACTATAATAATTTTTTAGCGGAGATGTTTTTAGGTTGTACTCATTAATACGGTTACGAATAATACTTTCGTTCTTATCGTCTTCTCTTCCGCTCGATTCGCCGCGCTTTAATAAACGGCTTGTCAATTCTTCGTCCGTCACTTCTAAGGCTATCATGGCGCTTATTCCTGTTCCTTTTTTCTGAAGCAAGTCATCCAATGCAATGGCTTGCCCTGTGGTACGCGGAAAACCGTCAAAAATAAATCCTTTTGCGTTTGGATTGGAATCTAATTTAGAATCTATCATCCCGATCACAATATCATCGCTAACCAGATCGCCGCGATCCATTATACTTTTGGCTTTTCGGCCAAGATCGGTTCCACGAGCAATTTCACTACGCAAAATATCGCCGGTGCTTAAATGCACCAAACCATATTTATTAATAATATTTTCTGATTGTGTTCCCTTTCCCGCTCCCGGAGGGCCGAATAAAACAAGGTTTAACATTCTTTCCATCTTTTTATTTTTATGGTAAAGTATCCCGATAGGGCCTACTTCACCGGTTTTAAACTAATACGTAAATTTCTTTTAGGTTTCTTCCCAATCCGTCGTAATCCAAACCATAACCAACTACAAACTCATCCCCAATAGACAACCCCGAATAGTTTATTTTAAATTCTTTTTTATACGACCTTGGTTTTAATAATAAGGTGGCGACTTTTATTTGTTTTACGTTTTTTTTATTGAGAACGCCTATTATTTTTTCCAATGTTATGCCTGTGTCCACAATATCCTCAACTATAACAACTGTCCTTCCGCTTATATCCTCAGTTAATCCGATCAGTTCGTTTACCGTGCCGCTGCTGGATGTGCCGTGATAACTGGCCACTTTAATAAAAGAGATCTCGCAAGGAATGTTGATCTCTTTCAAAAGGTCGGCCGCAAATATAAATGCGCCATTTAACACGACTAAAAAAACAGGCAATTCGTTCTTCAGTTCTCGGTTTATTAGATCGGCTGATTTTTGTATGGCCGCTTGAATTTGTTCGTGCGGAATGAAGCGTTTAAACTTTTTATCTTTTATGGTAATGATCTCGCTCACGGAAAACAAATATAGTATTTTTCCTTTATACCGAAAGTAGTTTAGTTTTTGAGTAAAAACTACCTGTAATTACGGTTAAACAAACCGTGAGGTTTTGTATTTTCAGAACCTGAGTTGTTTTGGTATATGTGTATATTTACACTATCGCCGAAATAGGAAAAAATATTGATCGTGCCGCCCAACTCTTAACAACAGGGCAAATTGTTGCCATTCCAACCGAAACAGTTTATGGTTTAGCGGCCAATGCCCTGAACGAAAAAGCCATACTTGCAGTTTACGAAGTAAAACAACGGCCATTTTTTGACCCCTTAATTATTCATTTACCCTCGTTTGAAAGCGTTGATAAATATGCCTTATGGCAGGATGCGCGTTTAGTAACACTGGCAAAAACGATTTGGCCCGGGCCTTTGACTTTATTATTACAAAAAAAAGAGATCGTTCCTGAAATAGTGACTTCGGGTTTACAGCAGGTGGCGGTTAGGGTGCCAAACCATGCATTAACATTGGAACTGTTACAACAATTAAATTTTCCGTTAGCAGCTCCCAGCGCAAATCCGTTTGGCTACGTGAGCCCAACTGAAGCCGAACACGTGAATAAACAGCTTGGAAATAAAATAGAGTATATTTTAGACGGCGGCCCTTGCACAGTG
>JANYBY010000115.1 GCA_025360565.1 Bacteroidota bacterium | reverse complement strand
ATTTTTTCAGAGATAGCACTGGTAATGAAATTGATGTTATTTTGGAAAACGATGGGGTGTTAATACCAATAGAAATTAAATCTTCAGTAAAAGCGGATAACTCGCATTTTAAAAACCTTAAATGGTTTCAAAAAGTCTTTAGGCAAAGTGGAGGTATTTTAATTAACGGAGGTCAAATAGAAAAAAATTATGGAAATGAAATTGAATTGATAGGTTGGAAAAAGGTGATGGATCTATAAACAAATATTCATCCAATTATTAAAATAAAATTCTAAAATCGTTTTAGCAACCCAAATACCTTAATAATATGGTAATTTGTTAAAGTAATTTTTTAAATACGCTGTTTAAATTTTTTATCTTCACGTGTTCAAAAAACAAAAATGAAAAAACTATTTACACTCTTTTTCTCTCTTATTATTATTTTTTCAAAAGCCAACGATCTATTAGTTGAAAATGCTTATAGCAATTCGTTTAAAAAAGCTTACACTTTAAATCCATCGATACCTAAAGGAATATTAGAGGCGATCGCTTTTACGCAAACGCGTTTTCAGTTTTTGGATGGAACAACACAGCCAAGTTGTATAGATTATCCTAAAACTTATGGCGTGATGGGTTTAATATTAGACGGTAAAAATTACTTTCTTAATAACCTTGTAAGAGTTTCACAATTATCCGGGTATCCGGAAAGCGAAATTATTTCTTCACCCGAAATCTCTATTTTATCTTACGCAAAAGCTTTTGAAAAGTTGCAGGAAGAAAAAAATATTTATGGAAATGATCTGAAAAATTACATTTCTATTTTGACCGAGTTAAGCGAAATCCCCTTAGATAATAATTTGCAAAATGCTTTTGCCTTAAATACGCATTTGTATCAAGTGTTTTGGTTCTTGTCAAGATCTGAGTTTCAGGACTTTTACAATTTTCCGGATTATCAAATAAACCTCGAAAGTATTTTTGGAGAGAATTACAAAATTTTAAGTTCAAAAAGTGTAACTGTTACAACATCTGAAATTAAAAATGAGAACGGCTCATTTAAATCAAACAATAACATATTAGTTGTTTCACCCGATTACCCTTCTGCCATTTACACGCCGGCTGCAGCCTGCAATTACAGCGGTCGCGGTGGCACAGGCATTACCGCTGTTACCATACATGATGTAGAAGGAACATACGCGGGCTGTATTTCCTGGTTTCAAAATTGCGCGGCAAGCGTTTCGGCACATTATGTTTTAAGAAGTTCCGACGGACAAATTACCCAAATGGTTTTGGAATCAAATAAAGCCTGGCATGTTGGAACAGAAAATCCTTATACGGTTGGTTTAGAACATGAAGGTTATAACAACACACCCGTTTGGTACACCAACGCCATGTATGCAACTTCAGGCGCATTAGTAAAAAATATTTGTACCGATAATTTAATCGATCCTTTAAGAACATACTATGGTGCGGGTTGCAGCGGATCAAGTCAGCAGTGCGGTTTAGGGGCTTGTACAAAAGTAAAGGGTCATCAAATGTTTCCAAACCAAACACATAATGATCCGGGGCCTTATTGGAACTGGGCAAAATATTATAAAATAATAAACAACACGTATTCCATTACAAGTACTTACACATTAACCTCGGGCACATTTTACGATAGCGGTGGAAATCTTGCCAATTACGGAAACGACGAACGTAAATTTTGGTTATTTACAAAACCGGCCACCACAAATATTACTTTAAGTTTTACTTCATTTAATATTGAGAATGGATTCGATAATTTATTTATTTACAATGGCGGTTCGGTAAACTCCCCGCTGGTAGGGCAATACAGCGGTACTATAAATCCCGCACCGGTTACTTCATTAAACGATTCGGTGCTGGTAGAATTTAGAAGCGATTGCGCCACCAATTTTTCGGGCTGGGCTGCAAATTATATTATGAACGGAACTGTTAGTCCCGCACCGGTTGATAATATTCCACCAACAACAAATGTTACTACAAATAATTTTTGGGAAACCGCGGCGTTTACTGCAACCTTAAGTGATGCGGATAATATTGGCGGAAGCGGTGTGCAAAAAGGTTATTATCAGGTGATAGATAATAACGGAACAGAGTGGCGTGCTAATTACACCAAAGGTTTTTTTGCTGATAATTTTGATAATGCCATTCACCCCGAGTGGACTGTTAAAACCGGAACCTGGGCCGTTACCGGAAATGCATTGGTGCAAAGCGATGAAGTAAGCGCTACAGCGGGTAACACAAATATTTATGCGGCATTAACACAATCGTTAAGCAACCGATATCTCTATCATTTTTTGGCAAAGTTCGAAGGAGCAGGCGTAGCAAGGCGCGGGGGCTTTCATTTTTTTTGCGATCAGCCCGATAGCAGTAACCGCAACAACTCTTATTTTGTTTGGTTTAGATTAGATGATCAGAAAGTGCAGGTGTATAAAGTAATTAACAATGTTTTTGGCGCACCGGTTATTGATCTGCCTTTAGCATTTAATGCCTCGCAGTGGTACGATATAAAAACAATTTACGACCGTATTACCGGAAAAGTAACTATTTATTGGAACAACAGCGTTATCGCATCTTGGACAGATCCTGTGCCATTGAGCAATGGAAATTATATTTCTTTTAGAAGCGGAAATTGTAAATTGAGTATTGACGAAATAAAAGTTTATCGATCGCGAACAAACACAGCAAACATGAACGTGGGAAGCGGTTTGGCAAATGAATTAAGGTATCAAAATGTAAATCCTTTAAGTGTTGCCGGAAAAATAAAATCTATTTGCCAGGATACCGCCGGAAATTTATCTTCTATTTCAGCTTTGGATGTGAATGTAGATTGGACTGACCCTTCAACTATTGCATCCATAAATGATGGTAAGTCAGCGGATATAAGCACCGTTGTTACTAAAGATTCGTTAAGCGCCAATTGGGCTTCATCCGTTGATAATAATTCGGGCATCGCACGTTATTGGTATTGCATTGGCACCTCGCCATATTTTTTTAATATTCAGCCATGGACAAGTAATTGGGGCGCAACTTCTGTTACGGCTCACAATTTAAGTCTTACGCATAACACAACGTATTATGTTTCGGTTAAATCTGAAAACGGCGCGGGTTTATTCAGCCCGCAGATCTCATCTAACGGACAGAAGGTGGATACAAATACATTCGCGATCGGAATAAAAGAAAATGCCGACCTGATCGAATTAAAAACATTTCCAAACCCATTTACAAATAATTTAAATTTTAAATTAATTAATGCCGCAAGTAGTAAAATAAAAGTAAGTTTAATTGATCTGTTTGGAAGGGAACTTTACGCGACCGAATTAAAAGAAGAAAAAGGAATAGTGAACAATATCATATACATTGGCAATTTAAATTTAAGCAATGGCACCTATTTTTTGAAAATAAATATTGACGAGAAAAGCTATTTCAAAAAATTAATTAAAGAGTAGTGGCGTTTTAAAAGTGTTTATTTGCAACATTCACGGGTTTTCAAAATCAATTTAGGGGGGTAAATTTTCAATACACTGGTTCTCAACATATTAATAGTGTAAAGAATTATTGAAATTTTGAAAATAATCCTTTTTTCTTACCGAAAATTTTTTTTCTTTTGCAACAATTAAAGTAGAGAAATTAAAGGGAAAAAAATATGTATTGGACATTAGAATTAGCAAGTTGGTTAGAAGATGCACCTTGGCCCGCAACCAAGGATGAATTGATTGATTTTGCAATGCGAAGCGGAGCGCCGATGGAGGTGATTGAAAACTTGCAGGAGATGGAAGACGAAGGAGAAAGCTACGAAACCATTGAAGAAATATGGCCTGATTATCCGACAAAAGATGATTTCTTTTTTAACGAAGATGAATTTTAAATAATAGAACCGCTGAGAAGCGGTTTTTTTTTGAAAACAAATTTTATCTAAACTAAGCTATTGAACTAATCGATAGATTTTTTATTGAAGATAATATACCCGAAGTGGAAAAAAACAGAGAGTGGAGTTTGTTTATAATTATCGTAATAATTTATTCCAATGCTTAACGGACCAACCGCAGTATTATACACCAAGGCTGCCATGCCTGTAAAATAGCGGTATAAGAATGGAGAGCTATATGTGGCTTTATTATCATTTGTTTTTAAAATGTTTCGTACAGGTTGAAATAAATATGCTTCAACCCTTATATCAAATCCTCTTACCGGTGTAGTAATGGCTTTTAAACCGCCGGCAAAATAATTGTGTGCCCTGAAAACATCAATAAAAAAAGTTTGGCTCTCGGGTGTTGGATTAAATGCCGGCGCCGATAAAATAGTTGCCTGATAGTTACTGAAAAAGTTTTGTGTAGAGTAAACTCCCTCGCCAAAAAGCCCGATCTTGAATCCTTTGGAAGTTTTTATATAACCGTCAAACGTTAGTTTTAATTGCAGCCATGCCGGTTGTGTTTTATTATCAAAGAGTGTATCTGTACTGGTATTGCCCGGCCTGTAACTTTCATTGCCCTGCAAAAATCTGGCTCTTGCGCTCAACAAAGTGCCTTCGGTGGCGTACATTTTTCGGTTCAATGTGTTCAACTTATAATTGGCCTGTAAATACCAATAATTAAAATACGTTTTATCCGCGGTATCGGCTTGCGTAAAAATATCTGATTGATAATATTTATTGCTCCACTGTGTTAATCCGCCTGCAACATTAAATTGCGACATGTTGCCAACGGGCAGTCCTACTTTTAATTCTCCAAATCTATCTTCCTGCACTAAATAAGCGGGCTTTAAAAAATCAAAAAATAATGCGCTGCTTGTATAATAATCCCAACGAGAAAATGTAAAAGAGGGTTCAACATAAAATGGAAGTTTTCCCGGAAAATCAAACCGCAAACGCGAATAAGAACCTGTATGCAATTTTCCCAAATAACCGTTACCGTACGCGCTGAAACCGATCTTGCCAAGGTGATTGTACTGTAACCCTAAAAATGCTTCACTGATGGGCCGGTTCGAAATAATAGTGCCAATATCTACATAAAATGGCTTTTCGGGTTTACCGATCAATTTAAGCGAAAAATTTTTATCGCTGCTGTCCTTTACGGCTACCGGAAAAATACTTCTTATTTGGTTATCGCTTGCCAGCCTGAAATAACGTTTTTTTAGTTGCGCAAGTGTAAACGGTTTTTTTCCGTAAAATAAACTCTTCGAAATGAACCGGCTTTGCCTTCTGTTAAAGCCTTTAATATCTAAGGAGGTAAAGGTAATGTCCTGATTTTTTTGATAGTCTCTGAACTTTTTACGTTTGGCAGAAATCTCGTTTAGATCAGATCGTGTTTGAATGTGTTTTCGTATTTGGGGAATTACCCTGATGGTTGCCGCGTATCCGCTATCGATAAGCCGTTTTGCACTGGCAAAATTAAAAATACTTACTTTGCTCCAGGGTTCAATAACAACGCCTTTTTCGCCGAGTGTATCAAAAGCGGTTTGATTCATTAATAAACTTCTTAATTGCGTGTACAGATCATCATCATCGGGTGCAACGGTATTTTCGGAAGTATTGGAACCGATGATGTAATCCGGGGCGAATTCTTTTTTCATTACATCTATCGGAAAATTATTATACAAGCCGCCGTCAAATAAAAGTTTCCCGTTAATTGAAATGGGTCGTAAATAGAATGGGTAACTTATGCTTGCCCGTAAAACACTTGGCAGATCGCCATCTTTAAAAACAACCGGCACATTATTTAAAACATCCGAGGCCACACAACGGAACGGCACCATTAAACTGTCAAAATTATTATTCACTTTATGGTTTGCACCGGTAAAGGTTTCCATCAAATAATAATCAATAGGTACCGAATTGATCATGTTGGTTGGTAAATTTTTTAAATAATGATCGTGTAAATTAAATTTAAAGGTGATCCACGATGCAAAATCTTCGCGTTCCTTTATCAAATATTCGTATTTGGCGGGCAGATCGCCGCGGGTAATACCTTGAAAGAACGATGTTCGTACAATGTTTTCAATATCCTGCGCCGAGTAACCAATGGAGTAATATCCCCCAATTAGGGCACCAATGGATGTGCCCGAAATATAATCGATGGGAATATTGTTTTCCTCTAAAGCTTTAATAACCCCAATATGGCTTAAGCCGCTGGCGCCGCCACCGCTGAGCACTAATCCAACTTTTTGCGCCTGTATATGCAAAAAACACAGAAAAAGCAGTAAACTTAGGTTATTTATAACTCTCTTCAGATAGTATCGTTTTTAGTCATTGCAAAAATAATGTTTATCTAAAACTCTTTAATTCATCAGGTTTTTTTTGTTCTTTTAAGGTCTGATGGAAAGTACCCAAAAAACTAGCCAATTTCTGATAGAAATAAGTATAGGTTTTAAGGTTTCATTTCATAAATATAAATATTTATATTAGCGGTTGCACTTTTTTAACTTGTGGTAAAATTTATAATTAAAAAATTTCTTTACGGGGTGGTGGTGTTATTTGGCGTAATCACCACTATTTTCTTTCTATTTAACGTTCTCCCGGGCGACCCGGCGACCGTTATATTAGGGCAAAGGGCCAGCAAAGCCGCTGTGGAAGAGATCCACAAGGATCTTGGTACCAATAAACCTATCGTGGTGCAATACCTGCATTATTTGAACGATCTGTCGCCAATTTCCATGCATAACTATAAAAACAGCAAAAGCCTTATTTATTTAAACCCCGAAAGGTATGCCTGGATCTCGTTATTTACCATTGGAGCCAATAAAGTTTTTGTTTTAAAATACCCCTACCTAAGGCGTAGCTATATAAACAAACGAAATGTGGCCGATATCATTAAAGATACCCTACCCGAAACCGCAGTACTGGCCTTTGCTTCCATTATTATAGCCTCCATTATTGGTATTTTTTTAGGAATAGTTTGTGCCACCCGAAAAAACTCGTTTTTAGACCGAAGCGTATTTGTTTTAGCCACTGTTTTTGGTATGAGCGCGCCCTCTTTTTTTGTGGGATTAATAGTGGCATGGCTCTTTGGGTATGTATTATCTAAATACACGGGGTTGGACCCATCGGGCAGTTTATACGATATTGATGTGTGGAACGGAGAAGTATTGAAGCTGAAAAATTTGATCTTGCCGGCAATTACACTGGGCATGCGGCCTTTGAGCATTATTATACAATTAACCAGAAGTTCTTTGCTCGATGTTCTTTCGCAGGATTATATTCGTACTGCAAGGGCAAAAGGGTTGAGTTATAGAAATATTATTGTAAAACACGCTTTAAAAAATGCCTTAAACCCTGTGGTAACAGCTATTTCGGGCTGGTTTGCGGGATTAATGGCCGGCGCGGTTTTTGTTGAGAAAATTTTTAGCTGGAAGGGAATTGGTTATGAGGTAGTGGAGGCATTAAGTAAAAACGACTTGCCCGTAGTAATGGGCGCAACATTGGTGTTTGCGGCCATTTTTGTGGTGATAAACATGCTCGTTGATATCATTTACGGTGTATTAGATCCTCGTGTTCGGGTGAAATAATAACAGTTTCAAACTAAAATAATTTGAACAGACAAAAAATAGTTGCGGGAAACTGGAAGATGAACACTTCTTTAAAAGAAGCCGGCGCTTTGGTAGAAGGAATTATTACCGGCTCAAAAAATAAAAATGCGGTAAAAAAAATATTTTTCCCGCCCTTTACATTTTTAAAAGCGGTTACAGATGAATTAATAAATACCGATCATTTTTTTACCGGTGCCCAAAATTGCAGCGAACACGAAAAAGGCGCATATACGGGCGAGATCTCTGTAGGTATGATCAAATCGGTTGGCGCAAAATATGTTTTGGTTGGACATAGTGAGCGTCGTATTTATTTTAATGAAACAAGTGCGCAACTAAAAAATAAAATTGAACAGGTTTTAAAAAACGAATTGACTCCTATTTTTTGTTTTGGAGAAAAATTGGAAGAAAGGAAGTCGGGCAAACATTTTGAAACCGTAAAAACACAATTGAACGAAGTTTTAAAAGACTTTGATAAAAATAAGATCGCAAATTTTATTTTAGCCTACGAACCCGTTTGGGCCATTGGTACCGGCGAAACGGCTACACCGCACCAAGCGCAAGAGATGCACGCCTTTGTAAGAAAATGTATCGGCGAAATGTTTGATGAAACAATAGCTTCGCAAATTTGTATTTTATATGGCGGAAGCTGCAACGCGCAAAACGCCAAAGAATTATTTGCTTGTGCTGATGTTGACGGAGGATTAATTGGAGGCGCAAGTTTAAAGGCCGATGATTTTTGTAAGATCGTAGAGTCGTTTTAAATAGAACATAATTTTAACCACATGGTTACAGATAAAACTTAAAGGGGCAGAGTCACACAAAGGGTTTGCTTCTTGAAAAGAAGCAAACTATGTGAACTTTAAAACTAATTGTTTCTTAAACTATGTGTCTATGTGGTTTTTTAATTTAAGAAATGCAATATTTATCTTACCATTTCATTGTTACGCCTCCTCAGCCCGGATCTGAGATCTTGATGGCCATGATTGCTGAAAGCGGATTTGAGAGCTTTGATGTTACCGAAAAAGGATTTATTGCTTACATAAAGGAGAGTGAAAGTGCCGGGGTAAATTTATCGGAATTAAAATTTGATGATTTTAAATATGAGTTTAAAATTGAAAAAATTGCGCTGGTAAATTGGAACGCCGAATGGGAGAAAAATTTTGAACCTGTTGTAGTAGACGATCTGTTAATGATCCGCGCCCCTTTTCATACTAAAAACCCAGCGATAAAAGAAGAGATAGTGATCATGCCCAAAATGAGTTTTGGTACCGGGCACCATCAAACAACGCAATTAATGTGCGCTGCTATGTTTAAAACCGATCTGAAAGATAAACATGTGCTCGATATGGGCTGCGGCACAGGGGTTTTAGCCATACTCGCGAAAAAGTTGGGCGCAAAAACAATTTTGGCGATCGATATTGATGAATGGAGTGTGGAAAATAGTATTGAAAATTGCGCTTCAAATAATTGTACCGAAATTATCGTTAAAAAGGGCGATATAGATCAAGTAAAAACAGAAAAGGAATTTGATATTATTTTGGCCAACATAAATAAAAACATTTTAAAAATGCATTTGCCTACCTATTCCGCTAAATTAAATGCAGGAGGAAAATTATTTTTAAGCGGTTTTTTTAAAACAGATGCAGATGAATTAAGCGCTGTTGCCGCGAAAAATAATTTGAAATCTATTAGCCTTAGCTCAAAAAATGAATGGGCGATGATGATGCTCGAAAAGGTTTAAGATTCAAAATTTAAGATTTGAAAATCAATATGTGCTTATCTTATAACCACAATTTGTTTCCGGTAAAAACCATCTTCAACTTTTATTTCTATAAAATAAATTCCCGAATTCAAATTTTCTATCTTGGTTTCTTTATTGCTCTCAAGAATTAAATTTTCAATTTCTTTTCCTTCAAAATTAAAAACTTTGATTGTACCGTTTTTTTGCATTGGGTTTTGTATATAGATTGTGGAATTTGATGGATTTGGATATAAACTAAATAAATTGTTTACAGGTTCTATACTTTTAATTCCGGTTAGAATTTTAGGAACTACGCTTACTGTAACCATCGCCATATTTGTTTCAACAGTTCTGTAAATATTA
>JANYBY010000064.1 GCA_025360565.1 Bacteroidota bacterium | reverse complement strand
CAACCATAAGGCACGCCAATTTCATTTTCAAAAAAATCAAATATTTTTTCGCTGTATTTATAAGTTAATTCAACACGGTCTTTCCATTCAGGATAATACCACATATTTAAAGGCACGCCTGACTTTGACTTGCTTTGTTTTATTTCGTATTTCCCAATTCCCAACATGACTAAATAGGAAGAATGGGGATGCGACATTTTATAATGCCATGTTTTGGTGCCTTCTTTATTTTTAGCATCGTTATTTTCTTTTTCTGAAATTTTTACTCCATTTGAAAGTACTTTGTACGTTTTGTCAAATTTCACATAAACCTCAGTTATCAATTTATCGTTCGGAGTATCGTAACAAGGAAACCAATGGCGATTATCAATGCCCTGTCCCTGTGTCCAAATTTGTTTACGACTTATATTATTCGGATCGTTCCAACCAATGAAATAAATTCCTTTGCGGGGATAAGCTTCGTAAACGATGGACAAACTATCTTTTTCCTTCCAGGTTAATGTTTTGTCCGGAAAAAAAGTTATTCCGCTTTCGTTTGTTTTAAATTTTATTATTTTTCCATTTAACTTCGCTTCTTTTACTGAAATACCGGGCCCATCTAAAAAAATAGAATCCACTTTTTCGCGGATGGGAGTAAAAAAATGAGTGATCTTTCCTTTTATCAATCCTTTCTCCGGTTCAAATTCAACTTCCAGGCGCATCCGTTCAAAATCCACATTGTGTTCGCGCGGAATGGCTCCTGCATCGTATGCGTAAATTTTATTTTTATGCTGGGCTGAAATTTGAAAGAGTATAGCCAACAATAAAATGGTAAATGTTTTTTTCATAGGATGAATAGAGATGAAGTTTTATTTTAAGTTATGGATCAATTTTTCTAAAATATCAATTGCACTTTTGGCAATAACTGTTCCCGGACCAAAAATAAAACCAACTCCGGCTTTGTATAAAAAATCATGATCCTGTTGAGGAATCACACCACCGGCCACAATAACAATATCTTCGCGCTTATATTTTTTTAATTCTTCTATTACCTGAGGCACTAACGTTTTGTGACCTGCCGCCAGGCTTGAAATGCCAAGTATATGTACGTCATTTTCAACTGCCTGTTTTGCTGCTTCGGCCGGGGTTTGAAATAATGGACCAATATCAACATCAAAACCCATGTCGGCAAAACCGGTAGCAATTACTTTAGCGCCTCTGTCGTGCCCGTCCTGTCCCATTTTTGCGATCATGATGCGTGGGCGGCGACCATCTAATTCAGCAAACTTGTCTGCTAATTCGCGGGCTTTTGCAAAATCTTTATCCATACTTATTTCTTTACTGTAAACTCCGGCAATAGAGCGGATATTGGCTTTGTATCTACCAAATATTTTTTCTAATGCAAAGGATATTTCTCCTAATGTGGCTCTTACTCTTGCGGCGTTAACGGCCAACTCCAACAAATTCCCTTTTCCTGTTTTAGCGCAGTCGGTTAAAGCGTTCAATGCTTTTTCAACATCGGCATTATTTCTTTCGGCTTTTATTTTTTTTAATCTTTCCAATTGCTGATTACGCACTTTTGCATTATCAACATCTAAAATATCTATAGTTGTTTTTTCGTTTGTTTTAAACGCGTTAACTCCTACAATAATATCTTTACCGCTGTCAATTCGTGCCTGTTTGCGTGCAGCGGCTTCCTCAATGCGCATTTTTGGAATGCCCGTTTCAATCGCCTTAGCCATTCCGCCAAGCTCTTCCACTTCCTGTATCAGTTTCCATGCTTTGTGTACCAATTCATCGGTGAGTGTTTCCAAATAATACGATCCTCCCCAGGGATCAACCACTTTACAAATATTAGTTTCTTGCTGCAAATAAATTTGCGTGTTGCGCGCAATTCGTGCGCTAAAATCGGTTGGCAGTGCAATAGCTTCATCCAGTGCGTTGGTGTGTAAGCTTTGTGTTCCACCCATAACAGCTGCAAGGGCTTCAATACAAGTTCGCGCTACGTTATTGAACGGATCTTGTTCGGTTAAGCTCCAGCCGCTGGTTTGGCAATGTGTGCGCAATGCCATTGACTTGTTTGACTTAGGATCAAATTGCTTTATTATTTTTGCCCACAACATTCTTGCTGCTCGCATTTTTGCAATTTCCATAAAATGATTCATGCCAATGCCCCAAAAAAATGAGAGGCGAGGGGCGAAGGCGTCAATATCCAACCCCGCTTTTATACCGGTGCGAATATATTCCATGCCATCGGCTAAAGTATAGGCCAGCTCAATATCAGCAGTAGCGCCGGCTTCCTGCATATGATACCCGCTGATGGAAATAGAATTGAACTTCGGCATTTTTTGAGATGTGAATTCAAAAATATCGGCAATGATCTTTATTGAGTGCGAGGGCGGATAAATATAAGTGTTGCGCACCATAAACTCTTTTAAAATATCGTTTTGTATGGTGCCTGTTAATTTATCAATACTAATTCCTTGTTCTTCGCCCGCTACAATATAAAATGCTAAAATGGGCAAAACCGCGCCATTCATGGTCATAGAAACGCTCATTTGATCCAAAGGAATTTGATCAAATAAAATTTTCATGTCCAAAATACTGTCAATGGCTACACCGGCTTTTCCAACATCGCCCACAACTCTTTCGTGATCGCTGTCATAACCACGGTGTGTTGCAAGATCGAATGCCACCGATAAGCCTTTTTGACCGCCCGCTAAATTTCTTCTGTAAAACGCGTTGCTTTCTTCGGCCGTGCTGAAACCCGCGTATTGTCTAATGGTCCATGGGTTTTGCACAAACATGCTTCCGTAGGGCCCGCGTAAAAATGGAGGTAAACCCGCGCCAAAATTTAAATGCTCAATGTTCTTAGAATCTTCACTGGTATAGATTGGTTTTAAGTCTATTTGCTCGGCGGTTGCAAATGTTTCTTTTTTATCGCTTTTTGTTTCAGCGTTATTTGTTGAAGTGTATTTTATATTTGAAAAATCTTTACGCATTATTTTTTTCCATTTCAAAAGTTTCGGCCGGGCGAATTGGTTTTATTGGTTTGAAAGGGGTTTTGCCGGTATCTTCCTTTTTCCCTTTTCCCTTTTCTCTTTTCTTTTCTTTGGGATCTTGATATTTATTTACGCCAACTTGGATTATTTTGCTTTCTTTTACTTGTGCAATAAGGCTTTCAGCGTCTTTCGAGATCAGGTCTTGAATAAAACCGTTTTTTAATGCTGCCATAAATCCCCCTTTACTTTCAATCACTTTAAATTGTTCCCAGGCCTTTTCGGCTAATTGTTCGGTTAAAATTTCCAAATAATAAGAACCGGCAGAAATATCGGCC
>JANYBY010000060.1 GCA_025360565.1 Bacteroidota bacterium | reverse complement strand
GCGGCGAAGCAATCTTTTTAAAGCAACAACTGAAGACATTCAAAAAGTTTGCTTCGGGCCCTATAACACTGACAAAGCCCCTGCCTACCCGGCAGGCAGGCTCGCAATGACGAACAATTGGGCTATAACATCTCGGTCTTGCATCTCTTAAGTCCTGTCTCCTGCTTCCCATCGAATGGTCAAAGCCTACTTCAAACCCTTCTTAATAAAATCTACCGAATAGTTAAACGCTTCATCGGCAAACTCGCGGGCGTATTTTGGGTTACTTGGGTTTGCAAAACCGTGCACGGCATCATAAGATTTTACTTCGAGCAATTTTTTTTCTTCACCCATCCCCGTTTTAAATTTTTCAACCACTTCTTTATTTATCCATTTATCCTGTTGTGCCCAAACAAATAAAACCGGCGCGTTTATTTTTTTTATCTTTTCTTTTTTTTCTTCGGGCATGCCGTAATACATAACACAGGCCTTTAATTGTTTTTCGGCCAATATACCCGCTTGCAAACTCCAGCCTCCGCCAAAGCACCAGCCAATGGTAGCTATATTAGCCTTTTTGCCTGCATAGGCGATCGCGCCTTTAATAATATCTTCCGCATCATCCGTTTTTACTTCACCCATGTATTTACTTGCCGAATCCCTAACCGTTGCCACTTTTTTATTGTAAAGATCAATGGCAATAATGTTTACATTTTCAAGTGCCGAAAATAATTTTCCCGCTTCATCCCTCACATAATCATTCAATCCCCACCACTCGTGAATAACAAATAAATAATTGTCCGAATTTTTAGCCGTTTTTATTTCATAAGCATACGCCTCCTTTCCGTTGGGCGTTTTAAAAACAATGTCGTTGCCAATTCGGTCGGTTAACACATAAGGCAAGGGCTCAAGGTGCGACTTTACAAATTCTTGATCGTTTGTAAGAGATGCAAACACCTTATCGGAACTCTTTTTAGAGCAGCAATTCATTTGCCCAAAGTTTTTTTGAGCCGCAAAAAACAAAAGGGTTAAACTTAAAATGTATTTCATATAATGATGATTTAATTGTTAAACCCGTTGGATATTTAGAACGTTGGATGCATCCTGTTTTTTTTATCCTACGCGTTAAATAAAAAACCCTGTCTGGGTTTAACCGAGACAGGGTTTAATAAAAGTTTTTAAATACTATTCCTCTTCCCCATCTTCAGGGTTTTTAGGTTGACCGTTATTATTATTTCCGTTGTTAGTAGGATTTTTAGGAGCATTTGGATCAACATAATCAAAGCTTAATACTCTAAATTCAGTTCTACGATTTTTAGCGTGTAAAGCATCTCTTCCTTCTTTCGTTTTTTCAGCTTTAATAATAGCGTCCGATATTACAGGCTTTGTCATACCATAACCTTTTGCAGATAAACGTTCAACAGGAATGCCTTTTTCTTTTACTAGGAAGTCAACACAAGATTGCGCCCTTGCAGTTGATAAGGTCATGTTTGCCGCTGCTTTACCTTGAGTATCTGTGTGCGAGTTAAGTTCAACTTTAATAGTTGGGTTGTCTTTTAAAATGTTGTATAAAAAGAGCAACGAATCTTTTGATTCAGGTAATAGATCATATTTACCCAAAGCATAACGAATTTCCGGCATCCTTAAATTAGGAACTACAGGCTTAACAGAAAAATCAGCGGTAAAGTTGGTTGACCCGTCTTTTCCGAAAGTGGTAATTACCCTTTGATCTTTATTTGCTAAATAACCATCTCTTGGAAAAGTTGAAGATTTAGAGTTTTTACCTGTTTCAGTAGAAATGGTATAAGTTGTTTTTTCTTTTAATCTGTCTAATTTATAAGAACCATCTTTTGTAGTAGTAAATTCATTGATAGTTCCATCAGAACCAACAATTTTTACTTTTACACCTTCAACGTTCTCACCTTTACCTTTACCTAATTGATCGCCTTCGCATAACACAATACCTTTTAAGTTAAACACTAATGGCGGTAAGTTGAAGCTGTAAATATCATCGCTTCCTTTTCCACCTTCACGGTTACTTGTAAAGTATCCGCGGTTCTTTTTACCTTCCCAAATAATATCAAAATCATCGTAAGAAGAATTGATAGGGTATTTTAAGTTTTCAACTGCTTTGGTAAATTTACCATCTGCACCGGCTTCAGCCATAAAAAGATCTAAGCCTCCCATTCCCGGGTGAAAATCTGAAGAGAAAAATAATCTTTTTCCGTCATCAGAAATTGTAGGATATAATTCCGATCCTTCGGTATTAACCGCAGGGCCTGCATTTTTTGGCTGACCCCATAAATTTGCTTTAGCATCATACGTACAGCTCCACACATCTAAACCACCGTAACCGCCCGACATGGCTGAAGCAAAATACAATACTTTTCCATCAGAAGATAAAGAAGGCTGACGGAAAGAAACCGAATCAAGACTGAATGGTAATCTTTCAGGAACACCCCATGTGCTACCTTGTTTTTTAGCTAAAAATAAACCACAGTGGTTTTGTTTTCCTTTTTCTTCAGGGCAACGTGTAAAGAAAAGCATATCGCCTTTTTTACTTACCCAGCCCGAACCTTCGTTAACAGGTGAAGAGATAGAAGGAGGTAATAACACAGGTGTAGACCATTTACCGTTCTTATCTAATTTTGATTCGTAAATATCGGCGTGATTAACGCCTGTTATTTGATCAGGTCCGCCTAAAGCGCCTTCGCGCGTTGAAGAGAAAATTAACGTTTGATATTTTTTATCGCTGTAGCTCGGTGAATAATCTCTTTCTTTAGAATTAAGAAGAGACATGTTCTCAATTTTATAACGCATTGGATTTTCCTTCCATTGAGTTGACAATTCACAAGACTTTACGCCAAGATCAGCTTTTTTAGCGTCGCCGCCTTTTGATTTGTAGTTATTATACTCAACAATTGCTTCAGGATATTTTAGCTGAACCTTTAACACTTCTGCTAAGTGTAAATACACTGTTGGATCATCAAAATTTGATGCGATCGCTTTTTGAAAATAGGCTTCCGCGCCTTTATAATCGTTTATTTTTGAACTTGCCAACCCTTGTTTGTACAATACCAATGGGCGCTTGTCTTTTGAAATGGTAGAAAATACCTGCTTATACATTGTAACAGCTTGGTGGTACTGCTTCATTTCGTAAGCTTGATCGGCT
>JANYBY010000350.1 GCA_025360565.1 Bacteroidota bacterium | reverse complement strand
GTCTAAAGGGAAATTTCTATTTATCACAGATTTGTACATTCGTATAACTTCGTATTTCGTAGTATATTTGCCTTAATATTATGCAAGTATTTAAATTCGGCGGGGCATCGGTAAAAGATGCCGATTCGGTTAAAAATGTAGCTTCTATTTTACAAAAATACGGTACCACACTCACCATTGTTGTGATCTCGGCAATGGGTAAAACAACCAATAAATTAGAAGAGCTTGCGAATGCATGGTTTTATAAAAAAGAAAATACCGATGCTGTTTTAAACGAATTAAAAACATTTCATTTATCCGTTATTGAAAATTTATTTGGAAAAAATTCGGAAAAAATAATTAACGACATTGAAAATGTGTTTGTTGAATTAAGCTGGGCCATTGAGGAAGAACCTTCATCGCATTACAATCATCATTACGATCAAATAGTTTCTCAGGGCGAAGTGCTGGCCACAAAAATTGTTTCGGCCTATTTAAATTTTATTGGTATAAATAATATATGGATGGATGCCCGCGGCATTTTGCAAACCGACAACAGTTACCGTGAGGGAAAAGTGGATTATGCTTTGAGCGAATCGCTTGTGCAAAGTCAATTATTGCCGCAATTTAAAAATACCGACATTGTTATTACGCAGGGTTTTATTGGCGGCACTTCCGAAAATTACACCACCACGCTGGGGCGCGAAGGAAGTGATTACACGGCTGCACTACTTGCCTATTTTGCCAATGCCGAAAAAGTAATTATTTGGAAAGATGTACCCGGTGTTTTAAATGCCGACCCAAAATATTTTAAGAACACGAAAAAAATTGATGAATTAACTTATCACGATGCTATTGAGTTAACATACTTTGGCACCTCGGTCATTCATCCCAAAACCATAAAGCCCTTACAAAATAAAAATATTCCGTTATACGTTAAATCATTTTTAAATCCCGCCGAAGCCGGCACCTTGGTGCGCGACAGCGATAAGCGTGTAGAAGTAACAAGTTATATTTTTAAAATAAATCAAATTTTATTTTCCATTCAACCCAAGGATTTTAGTTTTATTGCCGAAGATAATCTGAGCGCCATTTTTAGTTTATTTTCAAAGTACAATGTACACGCAAATATGATCCAGAACTCAGCCATCAGTTTTAGTGTTTGTGTTGATGATGATGAGAACAAAATTGAACCATTAATCAGCGAATTACAAGAGCAGTTTAAGGTACTATATAATAAAGATGTGCAATTGATGACGATAAGAAATTACAATAACGAAATTATTGCAAAGCTAAGCGAAAATAAAATTGTATTGATAGAACAGCGCAGCCGTAACACGCATCAAATGGTGATGAAGGAGGAATAATTAAAGTTAAAAGGGCTTAAATGGTTCAAGAGGTTTAAAATTATTAATGCTTCAAACTATTTCTAAATTTTTTACATTTATCTTCAACTCTAATTTAAGAGTAGTTTTTCTTTTGCTTTCTGTTTTTTTAATCACCGAAATTATCATCAACCCAATAGGCAATTTTCCGTTAAACGATGATTGGTGGTACGCAAAAACTCTTTTAAATAACAGCAACTTATTTGAAGCCAAGAACTGGGGCTATACTTCTATGATAGCTCAGCTGATTTATGGAAAACTATTTATTTCTCTTTTTGGATCTTCTTACACCACGTTACGCTTATCTACTTTACTCTTATCATTTTTTGGGCTTGTATTTTTTTATTTATTGCTCGAAAAACTTATTATAAAACAAAAAACAAACGCATTCATAATTACTCTTCTCATTTTTTACAATCCACTCTTTTTATCGCTCTCTAATTCTTTTATGACCGATATTCCCTTTTTAAGTTTCAGCATTATTGGCCTTTACTTTTATTTCAAACATTCATCCGACAAAAAATTATTTCACCTTTTAGTTTCTGCATTATTTCTCATTTTAGCTGTATTAACAAGGCAACTGGCGCTTTCATTTATTATTGGGGTCTTTATTTCAACCATTTTTATTCAGAGAAAATTTACCGTTGCGAGTATTTTTTTATTCCTTACCCCACTTTTTTCTTTATTTGCTTTTGAATATTTTTTAAGATCGAAGATCGGACCAAGCTTTTATTCATCCGCTTTTTTTAGGGATGAAAATTGGGGAAATGTGAATACTTTTTTACCTATTTGCGCAAATTTCAGTAAACGCTGGATTCATTATATTTCATTTACCGGTTTTGTTTTGTGCCCCATCTTGATTCCGTATTTATATCATTATTTCAGAAATAAAATTTATACCGATAATAAAACAAACTTAATAATAAGTTCACTTCTGTTTTTACCGGTTGTTTGGTCCCTACAAAAATTTCCAATTGGTAATTATTTGTATAATACGGGAGTTGGCCCCGAAACATTGTTTGACACCTACATTGCACATACCAATTTAAACCACTCATCTTCTCCGCTTATTTTTAACTGCATTAAATTTGTGAGCTTTTTGGGCTCATTTGGCTTACTGCTTATTCTTGTTAATTCATTACGCAAACTTTGGCTTTCAATCAAAAAGCCGGCTGAAATAAATAAATTAGATCTTACTATTTATGTTTCCATGTTTTTTTATTATAGCTTCTTATCCATACAAGGCGCCATTTTTGACCGATACATCATGGTCTTTTCAATTATGATCATACCAATATTGATCCGGGAAACAAATTTTATTCAACCTTTAAGCTCTAATTTATTTCTAGCGTTTTCGGTTTTACTTATTGTGTTTTCTATTTTAACCACAAAAGACTATTTAAACACTAATCGCACAAGATGGGCGGCTGTTGATCTTTTAAAAAATAAATATAATATCAGCGATAAAAATATTAATGCCGGTTACGAACACGAGGGACATTGTTTTCCGGACAGTACCTTTACGTTTGATAAGTGGAGAAATATTCCGGAAAGTGAATACCTGATCAGTTACGGGCCTGTAAAAAATTATTACACATATAAATGGTTAACTTACCGGCGTTATATTCCTTTTAAAAGAGATACTGTATTTATACTAAAACGGGCGGACTAAACATCACAATTCGTTTTTTATAAATTTAATTTGTAACTTTATTATCTGCCTAAAAAATTGAAATATATATTTATCCTATTCATTTGCTTTTTTTTTATATTTTGTAAAAAAACTAAAAAAGATGTATTACCCGCGGCAACACAAGAAGGTAAAAATACCTTTGGATGCTTGTTAAACGATGTGGTTTGGTTGCCAAAAAGCTCTGTGAGCATTTATCAGGAATACTCAAATATAAATGGCGGGTACGACCCATCAAATAAAACCTTCGGCATTCAAGCGGCAAAGAGGGATAAATATCCTTTTGAAAACATAAACATTTATTCAAAAAATATTACGGGTATCGGAACTTACAGACTTTACCTTAACTACGACAAAACGTCAACTGCCTATTCATTCAGTGAGTCTAAACAAAGTAATAAAGATTTTTTTCTAATGAATGATACAATAAATTCAGTTTTAACTATTAAAAGATTGGATACCCTAAACTACATAATTTCCGGTTCTTTTTCCTTTGATTTTATTAAAGCCACTGCTATGTAATGGGTGACGTTTGGCTGCATCGGGGAAGTGTACCGTGTC
>JANYBY010000334.1 GCA_025360565.1 Bacteroidota bacterium | reverse complement strand
TACACGGTTATATCTACAAACACTGTTAACGCTTGTGTAACTACATCGGTTGTTGTTATCAGTCAAAACTTTAAACCACCCGTTTCATCACCAACAATTTCAATTGGTACACCAACCGCAATTTTTTGTAATGCGGGTGCAAATCCTGTGGTGTTAACTACCGGAAGCAGTACTACAACGTCAAACGGCGGACCGTTAGCTTTTCCTGTTCCGTTTTTATGGGAAGGGCCTGCTCCGCAAGGAACCACAACAGGAGTATCCAGTTATAGCTGTTATACATCAGGAGTTTATTCTTTAACCATAATGGATAATTACAACGGATGTAAAAAAACCGGGACAATAAATGTGGTTGATAAAACGCAGCCTCCGGTTTTAACAACGGATACCTTACATACAGTTTTGGATTGCGGTGCGGCAAGTGCCACTTTAATTTCGAGTATAACAGGTGCAAGTACCGGATTAAAATACTGGTATATTACTTACCCAAGCGGTACTGCGTTTACGCCAACCGCCGCGCCAATTCCTAACGGATCTAATCCGCATTTAAGCGGAACCACATCGCAAACCGTTATGGTAGATAAAGTAGGATATTTTCAATACATTGTTACAAACACCTTAACCGGCTGCCAGGCAAGAGGCAACGCGTATGTAATGGATGGAGGTTTAAGCGCGGATTTTATTCCCGATCCGTATTCAGGTTACGCCCCATTATCTGTTACCTTCTCTAATACTTCAACAAGCAGCTTAGGTTCAACAAGTATTACTTCGGTTTGGAGTTACGGAAACGGAACTTCTGAAACTACCACAACAAATGTTTCTACCAGTACAACGTTTACAGCTCCCGGAACCTATACAGTAATGTTATTGGGTGCAAAAGGAGATTGTTTAGATACTGTTTATAAAGTGATTCACGTAGAGTCTCCTTCTAAATTAGAGATCCCGAACATTTTTACACCTAACGGAGATGGAAGCAACGATGTATTCTTTTTAAAGACCACGAATTTGTCGGAAATTACCGCGGTTATTTTTGACCGTTGGGGAAATAAAGTTTACGAAACAACCAGCACAACCGGAAACATTGCTTGGGATGGAAAAAATATAGGCGGCAAAGAATGTGCGGTAGGCGTTTATTTCTATGTAATAAAAGCAACCGGTAAAGATGATAAGGCTTACACAAACAAAGGCAGCGTAAGTTTATTCAGATAAATTTAGTAGTACAATTCAAAATAAAACCGTTTCCCAAAAAGGAGACGGTTTTAGGTAATGGGGCCAAAAATAGTTGGTGTTTTTTAGAAAAATAATTGATATTATAGCACCGTAAGTTAAAAGAGGACATTGGCTCTGCTGGAGAGCAACCAATTAGCAATATGATTTACTTCGAAGAATGAAAGGCCTTGTAATTATTACGAGGCCTTTTTACTTTCATTCTTTGAAAAAATATGGTCTGAAAAAAACTCACATACAGTTTTTCAAATATAGGTACCAAGTGATGAAGCTTTTTCTGTGTTGTTTGGAAAGCCCTCTATGGACTACGAGATGAGATTTTAAGTGCCCGAAAAAGGATTCTAATCCATTTGTTGTTTTGGGAATTCTATCATTGTGTAAATACTGAAACATATTTGGTAAAGCCCGCTTTATAGTGATGAATGATCTTCTAATCATTTTATGCTTATACCAATATCTTCCGGTTAGGGAGTTGTAACTTTTTTCATTTATAAAAAATTCATATTCCTCATACCAATTGATGAGTGAGACAATCCAATAACCCCAATCATCTTGATTTTTTATTTTATGAAGTACACCAACTATTTTTTTTAATTCATAACCCGCAATACTTTTTGGTCTTGAGGAGAGCCAGATTCTACACATGCGTTGAATATGAACCAAACATCTTTGAACTATTACATGCTTACACTCCTTCTTTACGGCTTTTAAGAGCGCCCTATGTCCATCACAAGTAATGCTTTCTATTTGCACTCCTAACTTCAATAAGTTAGCTAAATCCTCTCTAATCTCTTCATATCGCTCGCCACTTGTTAATCTGTAAAGTTGCGTGAACTTGATGTTATTATCTCTGTAAATAATCAGGCATAAATCATTTCGAAAATAAGTACCATCAATTAATAAATTCACTTTTTCTGAAGGCCTTACACTAAGAACGGGAGGTTTAGATAAATAATTACTGAAATAACGTTTTAAACTGCGTTCTGAATATCCGGCAGTTTTTCTTATTTGTGATAATGTTTGTCGACCTATAATCCAATCTTTAAACCATTTAAATCTATTCGATTCTGTTACACCTGGATTATTCCGTGTGAACAATATTCCGCAGTCTTTACATTTAAAGCGCTGCTTCCCTTTTTGTTTTCCCCATCGAATAACATTGTCACCTTTACAGGCCCAACAAGACTTTTTTTTACTGTTTTCATCCAACAAAAAAAGCTAATTGAAACGACTTTCAATTAGCTTTGCTCAAACTCAATACTGACGAGGGATACGAGCTTTTTTACCAACTATTTTTGGCCTCTATATCTTTTTTTATTTCCCTACATCCAGCCACCCATATTGGTTTTAACTGTTTTTCGTTTCCCCCTGCAATCTTTTTTACGTGTGTTGCAAGAGTAGGAGAGAGACAATAATAAAATAACAATGATTGAAAAGCGGATATATGTTTGTATTCTCAATGCTGAAATCTAAATTCTTAAATTTAAAATCTGACTTCCTTAAACCTCTACCAAAGTACCCACCTTATCTCCTTTTACTAAATTACTGAGGTTATTTTTTTTATTCATATCAAAAACAATAATGGGTAATTTATTTTCTTTACAAAGGGTAAAGGCTGTCATATCCATTACTTCTAAACCTTTATCGTACACTTCTTCAAACTTAATAGTGGCAAATTTAGTGGCGTTTTTATCTTTTTCGGGATCGGCGGTATAAATGCCATCAACCCGTGTGCCTTTTAAAATAACATTGGCTTCAATTTCAATGGCGCGTAAGGCAGCCGCTGTATCTGTTGTAAAATAAGGGTTTCCCGTGCCTGCACCAAAAATAACCACACGGTTCTTTTCTAAATGTCTTACTGCTTTTCTTCTTATAAAGGGTTCGCAAATTTGTTCCATTTTAATAGCGCTTTGCAAACGTGTTTCAACACCAAGTCCTTCGAGCGCGCTTTGTATGGCCATACTGTTTATAACGGTTGCCAGCATGCCCATGTAATCGCCATGTACACGATCCATACCGCCTTTTTCGGCTTGTATGCCCCTGAAAATATTTCCGCCGCCTATCACGATCGCGATCTGGCAGCCTGCGGCATGCACAGCCTTAATTTCTTTGGCGTATTCCATTAAACGTTCCTGATCAATACCAAAACCTTTGTTGCCCATAAGGGCTTCGCCGCTTAGTTTTAATAATATTCTTTTGTATTTCATATTTTCTAACCTCTTTGCTAACCACGGAGACACTGAGGCCACAGAGTTACACTGAGTTTTTAATTATTGTTTCTAATTATCTTTTGTATTTCATGTTTACTAACCACGGAGACACAAAGGTCACAGATGATCCCGATAGCTATCGGGAGCGCGGAGTTTTTATTTTTGTATTTAACTATTTTTTAAATGTAGTAATTCTTCCAATTCTTTATTTTTTCATCCAAGGGAGTATTTTTATTTTTTCAACAATAAATACTATTTTTCTCTGTGCTTCTTTGTGTTCTCCGTGCCTCTGTGGTTAGAAGTTAAAAAAAAATCCCGACTAATGTCGGGATTTAAATTCATTAAGATAATGAGTAACGCTTAAGAGCCAATACCGTGAGGTCTTTTTCAATCCCTTGTAAGTATTGTCTTACCGTTAATTTATTATCAATAAAAAATTCCTGATTCAATAAAGTTGAATCTTTGTAAAACTTATTTAATTTTCCTAAAGCAATTTTTTCAACCATGTCTTCCGATTTGCCTTCGGCTCTAATTACTTCGCGAGCAATTTCTAATTCGCGGTTAATGGTGTCTTTATCCACATCGTCTTTATCAATGGCAACAGGCGCCATAGCCGCGGCTTGCATGGCAACATTTTTCGCCACTTCATCGCTCACTTTTTTATTGAAACCAATGGCAACCGCTAAACGATTTCCCGGATGGATATAACCAACCACTTGTTCAGCATTAATTACATTGTAATAACCAATGTCAATCTTTTCGCCAATTTTTCCAACTTGCTCCATAAACTTATCGGCAACTGTAATTTCGTTGTTATAAGGTAATGCTTTTAACGCATCAATACTTGAAGGTAGTTTTGTTAATGCAATGGTTGCAACAGTTTCTGCAAACTGAATAAAATCTGCATTTTTTGCAACAAAATCTGTTTCGCAATTTACACTCACAACAATTGCTGTTTTTTTATCGGCTGTTATTTTTGATAAAACAACTCCTTCTTTCGCATCTCTATCTGCACGATTAGCCGCTACTTTTGCGCCTTTTTTACGCAAAAAATCTACCGCGGCTTCAAAATCGCCGTTACTTTCTTCCAAAGCTTTTTTACAATCCATCATGCCGGCGCCTGTTTGCTGACGAAGTTTATTAATATCTGTTACTGTTATTGCCATCTCTTTATTTTTATTTATTGTTATTGGTTTATTTCTTGTTTACTATAAAGTGAACTTTGTTCTACTTTCTTGTTTCAGGTCTCGATTTCGCTCGACCTGACAGCTCTCTCGATGTGACACGCTCGACCTGACATTGTCTTTGTTCTGCTTCATTCCAAAAAAAACGGTCAGCCTGTTTTACAGAATGACCGCTTTTTAAAAAATTTTATCAATTATTTTTTAGTGCTCACTCTGCGGCGTGTACCTTTTTTAGAACCAGCGGCTTTTTCTTCGTCCGAAGCAATTTTAATGCCTCCTTTGATCTTAGCGCCTGCTGCCAATTCCTCTGCTTCGTTATGACTTTCTTCCTTTGTATCTGTTTCTTCAGAAACCGCTTCTTTATCCATTTTGCGATCCGATAAACCTTCTCTCACAGCAGCTGCCATTAATTCAATAATGTAAGCGATAGAGGTAGAGGCATCGTCGTTTGCGGGTATAGCGTAATCAACCAAATTCGGATTTGAATTTGTATCCACAATAGCAAATGTTGGTATGTTTAAACGTTTTGCTTCTGCAACCGCAATATGTTCTTTCGTAATATCTACAATAAATAAAGCGGCTGGTAAACGAGATAAATCAGAAATTGAACCAAAGTTATTCTCTAATTTTTCGCGTTCGCGCGATATTTGTAACCGCTCACGTTTAGAAATGTTAGCGAAAGTGCCATCCGTTGCCATTTTATCAATCTGGGTCATTCGACGAACAGATTTACGAATAGTCGCAAAGTTGGTTAACATTCCACCCGGCCAACGTTCAGTAACATAAGGCATATTTACTGACTTAATTTTTTCGGCTACAATATCTTTTGCTTGTTTTTTTGTTGCTACAAATAAAACTTTACGTCCTGAACGGGCAATTTGTTTTATTGCATCTGCTGCTTCATCAATTTTAGCAACGGTTTTGTTTAAATCGATAATATGAATTCCATTTTTTTCGGCGTAAATATATGGCGCCATTGCCGGATTCCATTTGCTTTTAAGGTGACCAAAATGAGCACCTGATTCAAGTAATTCGTTAAATGTGGTTCTTGCTGACATTTTATTATTCTCTCTTTTTTAAATTGATTAACGTTTACTGAATTGGAAGCGTGCACGTGCTTTTTTCTGACCGAATTTTTTACGCTCAACCATACGTGGATCGCGGGTTACTAAACCTGCCGCACGTAAGTTTGGTTTTAAATCGGCATTGCTTTCTACTAAAGCTTTAGCAATTGCTAAACGAATTGCTTGTGCTTGTCCTGTAGTGCCTCCTCCTTTTACATTTACTTTTACATCCCACTCTGTAAGCGCTTGAGAAACGTTTAAAGATTGAGTTACCATGTAATGTAAAGTTGGAGTTTTAAAATACTCTTTATAATCTTTTCCATTAACAACAATATTGCCACTGCCTTTTGTTACATAGGCTCGTGCTACTGAAGTTTTTCTGCGACCGGATGTGTTTATTACTTCCATTTAAATTTTTGTTCTATTTAATTTTACTTAGATCCACTTTTTTAGGCTGTTGCGCTTCCATACCATGGTTAGTGCCTGCAAAAATGCGAATGTTTGTGTTTATAGTTCTGCCCAAGCGCCCTTTTGGCAACATACCGTGAATGGCGTGTGATAGAATTTCTTCGGGCTTTTTAGCCAACAATTCTTTTGGGGTTGCAAAACGCTGCCCGCCCGGATAACCGGTGTAACGGATATAATCTTTATCGGTTAATTTTTTACCGGTAAAGCGTACTTTTTCTGCGTTAATAATTATTACGTTGCTTCCTGAATCAGAATGCGGTGTAAAGCTTGTTTTGTGCTTGCCGCGCAATAACATGGCTACTTTAGAGGCCAAACGACCAACTACTTCATTTTCAGCGTCAACCAACAACCACTCTTTGTTTGCGCTCGCTTTGGTAGCGAATTTTGTTTTATAACTTAA
>JANYBY010000319.1 GCA_025360565.1 Bacteroidota bacterium | reverse complement strand
GTTTGGTTAAGCAGTGTGCTGTTGAGCATGCTCATAAAAGCGCCGGGAACTCCATGTCCGGTGCAGTCTGCAGCGGCAATGGCAATAATATTTTTTTTCTGGGCGGTTTCTTCAATGTGCAAGATCCAATAAAAATCGCCGCTAACAATATCTTTTGGTTTATAAAGAATAAAACTTTCTTTAAAGGCTTTTTTAAGAATGTTAGGGGGAGAAAGAATTGCTTTTTGAATGCGTTGCGCATACATGATACTGTCTTTAATATCTTTATGCGCTTCTTCTACCTTTAATTTTTCCTCTTTTAATTCTTCGGTCCTTTCGTTTACTTTATGCTCAAGAATTGTTTTTTCTTTTATCAGTTTTTTCTCACGCCATTTAATAAAAGAATAAATGCAAAGAATGCCGGTTACAATACACAATAAATAAAACCAGGTAGTTCGCCAGAAAGGCGGGGTAATAGTAATTTTTAACTCAAGCGCTTTCTCGCTCCAGTTGCCATTGTTATTGGCGCCTTTAATATTAAGTACATAATCACCCGGATCAAGATTTGTGAACGTAATGCTGTGCTGAGTACCAATATCCACCCAATCATCATTAAACCCAACGAGTTTGTATTTAAAATGATTTTGTACAGAATTGGCAAAATTCATCGCGGCAAAATCAACCGAGAAAAAGTAATCGCGATAACTTAAAGTGATGTTTTCAGTAAAAGCGATCTCCTTTGGTAGCAGAAACGGTTTATTCAACACCTGAAAATTTGTAAGCGTGATCATAGGTGGAGTTTTATCCTCAATAATGGTTTTAGGATCAAAAAAATTGAGGCCATTACTCCCTCCAATTAAAAACCTTCCATCCTTTAGTTTAACAATATTATTGCCGTAAAATTCCTTTCCCTGCAAACCGTCTTTGGCAAAAAAAATGGTTTCGGCGTTGGCCTCAACGTTATATTTAATAAGGCCTTCGGCCCCGGTAAACCATAAATTTCCTTCCGCGTCTTCATTAATATTGTTAAGGTTGTTTTCAAAAATTGGATTTAGTTCGCTTATGTTTTGCGCTTTGCGTGTTGCAGGATCTAACTTTAACCAGCCTTCATTTGTATTCATCCAAAACATTCCTTTCGAATCAATAAAAACGGTTAAAGCCAATAGCCCGGGTGAGTTTTTTGTGGTTATTTCATTGTAAAAAACGGTAAACTCATGAGTTTGCGGATCGAGTTTTACAAGCCCGCGATTTTCGGTACCAAACCAAATTGTTCCTTTTTTATCGATCGTCGCAGTTAATATTGAATTTGTTGGAATACTTTTTGGGTCTTTGTCGTTATGATAAAACGGAATAAAATTATCGTTCTTTTTATCGTAAAGAAAGATGCCGGAATTTTGAGTGGTAACCCAAATATTTTGGTCATGGTCAATAATAATTTCGCGCGGATTTGAATGCGGAAAACCGCGATACACCGCCGAATAATTTTTGTATTTTTTTAGTTTAGGAAAATAACAGTAAATGCCCGACCCGCCCGAAGACATCCAATAATTTCCGTTTGCATCAACGGCAACCTTAACGATCTGAGATTTTTCAACAAGTGATTCGTTACGTGAGTTAGGATCCATAAAAATTGGATCTATTTTTTTTGTAACAGTATTTAAAAAACAAGCGCTTGCAGCAGTACCGATAATAACGTTGTTGTTCGGAAGCTCGGCAAAACAGTAAACGTTATTATTTGGTAAAGTATTAGGGACATTTTTTTCATGTTTAAAATGCCCGAACATTAACGATCTTTTGTTGAAATAGTTTAAACCATTCCTCCAGGTGCCAACCCAAATCAGTCCGGTCCTGTCTTCAAAAACTAAAAAAGAAGTGTTATCCCCAAGCGATTCGGCGTCGTCGGGATTATTTCTAAAAAAGATTTTTTCGCCGGTTTTTTTATTGTATTTGCAAATGCCCATCTCGGCAGTGCCAAACCAAATATTGCCTTCTTTATCCTGGGTGGTGTTGAAAACAAGCGAAATGTCGCGTGTGCCTTTCATAAAGCTGGTTGTATCTCTATTGGTATCGTAAAAGATCCCTGTCTTTGTATCGAGTACATTTAAGCCGTAGGTCCAAAGACTGATCCATAAAAGGCCTTCTCTATCAAAATAAATACTTCTTATCCCTTTATTGTGAATGTTGGTATTATCATTTGCACTCGTAAAATGAACAAATTTTTCGGTGCCGGGAATAAATTTTGAAAGTCCCGCATCCGGATGCGCGAGCCACAAGTTGCCATTGTTATCTTTGGCAATTGATTTAATATAATCGGCAAGCAAACCTTCTTTGTTGTTTTCGGAATACTTAAAAATCTTAAATGTTTTTTTTGTCTTATCAAAAAAGTTAAGGCCCTTTGGAGTAGCCAGCGCAAGTGTATTTTTATCCCAGGCAATAATATCATTAATGGTATTTGATGAGATCGAATTTTTTCCGGTAGAGTCGTTTTTATAGGTAGTAAACTTATTTGTGATCAAATCAAGGCAGCACAATCCGCCCCTTGTTGTACCGATCCATAATTTATCATCATCGCCGGCAAATAAGGCCCTTATCTGGCTTGTAGAAATGCCGGTGCTGTCATCCGGATCGTAAATGTACTTTGTTACTTTATAACCGTCGTATTTATTAATGCCATTCTGTGTGCCGCACCAGATAAAGCCTTTGGAATCTTGTGTAATACAGGAAACCGCATTATTAGAAAGTCCTTCGTCGTTGGTTAAATGTTTAAAGCGGGCAAATTGTGATTGAATGCTAAGCGAAAATAGCAGAAGGCTAAAAACGAAGTAAAAATTTCGGCGCGGCGAAAGCATATAACAAATATAAGAAAAGTTGTGAGTTGAGGGTTTTTCTAATAGAAAAGGATGTTAGCTTATCCTAATACCCACAACAGTCACATCATCTACCTGCTCATTTAAACCTACCCAATTTACAAAAGTGGTATCTAATAATTGTTTTTGTTCAGGAATTGGCAAATGAACATTGGCCAGTAAAAGCTCTTTCAAATTTTTACTCATGAATTTTTTATTTTTTTCACCGCCAAACTGGTCAATGTATCCATCGGTGATCGCATAAACGGTATCATTTTTTTGTAATTGAAAAGTATGCAGGGTAAAAGGTAATTGGTCCCTGTCGTGTTTACCAACTGGCATTTTATCGGGTTTTATTTCAATAAGTTCGCCCTGGCGAATGATCCACACCGGGTTATTGGCACAAGCACAGAGCAAAGTATTGTTTTTAAAATCAAAACTAAGCAAGCTGCAATCCATTCCGTCTTTTCCGCCTTCCGCGCTTCCATCGTTTTTTAAATTTTCAATAACACGCTTTCTGGTTTCAAATAAGATCTGGTCGGGACTGTTAATGCCCCTTGTTGTAACCTCGTTAAGGCAGGCAATGTTCAGCATGCTCATAATTGCCCCCGGAACCCCATGACCTGTGCTATCGGCGGTTACCATTGCAAAATTATTATTTGATAAAGTTTTGGCCCAGTAAAAATCGCCGCTAACCACATCTTTTGGTTTAAACAAAATAAAGTAATCCGAAAAATTCTCATCTAGCATTTTTTTACCTGCCAATAAACTGCGCTGAATTCGCTGTGCGTAATTGATGCTATCGGTAATTTCCTGGTGTTTTTCTTCTACTAAGTGTTTTTGTTCTTCAACAATTAATTTTTGCTGGGCAATGATAATATTTTTGCGTTTGTTTGCTTGCAGGCTCCTGAAAATAAAGAAGGTAAAGAACAAAATAATGACCCCCACGCAAATTGAACTGACGGTAAATAAACGTTGCCTTTTATTCTCGGCCTCTTTAATTTTATTTTCCTGGTTCAAAGAAGTGATCTGACCTTCTTTTTTTTCGGTCTCGTACTTGGTTTGTAATTCGGCGGTAGAGTTTTTGAGGTCGGTTGCCGACATGGAATCATTTAAATGAATATAAATTTGTTGGTATTTAAAAGCCTTTTCAAATTCCTTTTTAATGGAGTAAATTTTAGCATAATTGACCGCTAGTTCCTTTATGTAGAAAACTTTTCCAATTTCACTTGCAAGTAGATAACAACTGTCCATGTATTTAAGGGCCTTATCATAATCCTTAAATGAATGATAAACGTCTCCGCAAGTGCCATAAGCTGAGGCTAATCCAACTTTAGAGTCTTTATCTTTTTTAGCGCATTTCAGAAAGGCATAACCGTAATGTAAAGCCGAATCTTTTTTTTGTAAATAGGCGTAATAGTAAGCAAGCATATTCATGGCAAACATTTCTCCAGGGGGGCTTTTCGTTTTTTGATAAAGCTGTAAAGCGGTTTTTAAAAGGGATATTGTCGCTTCCAATTGCTTTTTACTGTTTTCTGATAATTTTGTATTAATTGTAATTATATCAACGTTTTTAGTATTTAGAGCTTTGTGAGCTTTATTATTTGCATATAACGTTAAAACATACGCTTTCTCATAGTCGTCACTTATTAATTGGCTTAATTTATACGCCTTATCAAGATATAAATCAGCAAAATAAGTATTTCCAAGTGTTTGATACGAGGGTTGAAGTATTAAATAAATTCCTAATATGTTTTTTTTGTCATCGGCTTTTTCAAATGCACTTAATGCCTGATTATAGTAAAAAAAAATTTCCGAAGCGTTTTTAGCAGTTATAGATAGATCCATAGCTTGTTTATTTAGCGCGATCTGTAAATAAGCGATTCCGAGTTTTGCGTAATCGTTTGACTTTAAATGATAGGCAATCGATCTTTTATAGAATGATATGGACCGTAAGTATATGTGTTTTTCCCCTAAAGAATCCGATTTGCCAAGTGTAATCTCGCCATATAATAAAGTGCTGTCGCCGATATTGAAATTAGAATTATATTTTTTTGTGATAAGGTCAAAATACTTATTTAAAGAGTCATAATTTGTAGGGCTTTCCGGTTTATAAATATATTTATAACAGATCTCTGTTAAAATAACTGTTTTTTTCGCGTCACTTTTTTCAACCGTATATGCTTTCTTTAACGAATCCAAAAGTTCTTTTTGAGCCCTGGCATTGGTTAATGCGAGAATGAAAATAAGAAATAAATGTTTTTGAATGTACTTCATTATTTTTATTCTCAAAATTAACTAGCTTATTTCACTAAACGCGTATGCCAATGATAGTAACATCATCCACTTGTTCCAAATCACCCTTCCACTCTTCAAATGATTTTTTGAGAGTTTCTTTTTGCTCCTGCATTGGTAATTGCGAAATGCTTATAAGTAAATCTTTCAGTTTTTTGTACATGAATTTTTTGCCCTTTTCTCCTCCAAACTGGTCGGGCATACCGTCAGTTAAG
>JANYBY010000245.1 GCA_025360565.1 Bacteroidota bacterium | reverse complement strand
AAATCGTGCAATGCGTATTTATCCTTTAAAACAGGCTGGTTAGCATCATATCTGTCAACGCGTAAGCCCACGTTAAATTTAATATCTTTAAAATCGAAGTGATCCATGATATAAACCGAGGCGTAAATTGGTTTAAAATTACCAATTGGAAAAGTTTTTCTGCCCGCATCGTCTTTTTGGTTTAAGAAATCGCTGATATTTGTTTTTCCATTTGTTTTAACACCCTCAGCGCTATACCCGTTATAACTTACAAGGTTTGATGTCTTTGAAGCGCCCAAAAGATCTTCGGCACTGAACATACTCATTTTAAACGCGGATGGGTCCATAGCATCTGTGTTCACAAATCCTTTATAATCTTTTGGTAACCCTAACGATTCTAACAGTTTTTCGGAGAACTGGCTTTGTTTGTCAGGATTATAAGCTCTTTCATAATAATAATAAGGAATTAAACCCGAAAACTCATCCACCTTAATTGGGTTTTTACGATCTAACTGATCCGTGTGTTGGTTGGCAAGTAACCTCATTTGTGTCCAAATGTCGTAGCCTTGTGGACTAAAAACATAACTATTACTTACCTGCTGATCCAATTCCATACCAAAAGTAAGAGCATGGCTCTTAATATCGGCATTGAAGCTACTCGAAACACGAAACTGGGATTTGTTCGATTTGACATAAAATCCGTTATAAGTTCCAAAATTATTATATAAGCCATAAATACTCTGTGGGCTATCGCCATTACGCAAACCGTTATTTCCGGCAATATAATCCATACTTACAAAAGCGTTTGATGGGGCATGATCCACTACATAGCTGGTGTAAAGTGCCGCGTCTTTATTTTGCTCAGAAGGGGTAAATTTTACCGGCTGCTCAAACCTGTCTCTATAAACATATGCGTTTATTATTTGTCCGTTCAATAAAAAAGTATCGGTAAAATTATAATTAAGAGCAAATTCTTTTTCTTTAAATGTGCGGTCAAATTTTCCTACATACCCGTATTGAAAAAAGTTGTCTTTAAAAACTGCGCTTTGAGTTACATTGTAATCCTTTTCGTAACTCACTAAAAAGCGGAAAAAAGGATTTGAGACAATTGATTGCGATTTTTCTTTTTTAGCATTTGGGTTACCGAATTTTTGAGTAATGGATAAATTAGTCCTCATAACGGTAGCAATAGACTGAGAGTTGTTAACCGAATTAAATAACTGATTTCCAATACCCGAATTCATTTGGTTATTATATTCATAAAAACCTCCTAAACTAATATTGGTATTTCCTGATGGGGCGTAATCAATTTTACCTTGAAGGGAAAGGGATTTATTAGCGTTATTAGGATGCGTTTTTTGAGTATGCATATCATCTTTTGTTACAAACTCAGATGATCTGATAAATCCTGTACCGGAAGGAGAAGGCCTTAAAGGCGCATCTTTTAGCTCTTGCAATTTACTGTCGTTTACAACATAAAGTGGAATAAATGATGGGTTTGGGTCTTTAATATAATTTCCCATTCCCGAGAAAAAGAAACCTAAAACAGTACGGCGTGTTGAATCTTTCTTTTTATAAATAGGGCCACCTAAACTAAAACCTAAAGAGTTGTATCCGTAAGGATCGGTTAATTGAGAAGAGATCAACTCAACTCCACCAAAAAATTTAGACTGCGGACCCCTGGTTGAGATCGAAATTGCACCTGAGGTTAAATCCCCGTATTGTGCCGGCACACCACCGGTAATAATATTTAATTGCTCAATTGCTTGCTGTGGTAAATTTGGTGTACCAAAAACTTTTACTCCATCAATAAAATAAGTTGTGGCACCGCCCCTGGCTCCGCGCACGTTAAGACCACCGCCTTCATCGGCTTGGTAAACCCCTGCTGTAGTTGCTGCAACGGAGTTAACATTTTTAGTTGCTAAATTCTGATAATCTTCCCGGGTAACTGTTTGCCCCGATTTAGTATCCGGATCAATTAGCGGGACCTGATATGTTACAACTTCCACCTCATCCAACTTAACACCTTCGCCATTTGAAAGTGGAATGGTGATATACGCCGTTTTACCATCCCCAACGATTACATCTTTAATTTCTGTTGCCTGGTAACCAACGTAAACACCTTTAACGGTGTATTTACCCGGCTCTAAGGGTTTAATAAAAGCCTCGCCATCCATATTAGTTGTGGCAACCCCAACCTGTACGCCATCTTTATACGCAACAACGTTGGCAAAAGGAATTGCTTCTTTTGTGGCTTTATCCTGTAAAACAATTTTTATGGCGCCGTTGCCAGTCTGGGCTAAAGCCCCTAAGCCTGTAAAAACTACTAATACAATTGCTAAGTAAATGTTTTTTATCATATTGTTAAATTACCTTAAATTCTATTTTATATAAAGACCTTAAAAATATTAAAGCTAACCTTATATTGCAAGTAAAAATATGTGTTATTTCTTATTGACATGGTTTTCAGCACTTTATTGTTTTAAGGATAAATTAACATCCAATTGCTACTACAATATTACGTTGAAGAGTTTTAAATAAAATTAACAATTTAAAAAGTGGTAGTTGAATTTATATAAGTGGTAGTTTTTGGGCGATAAATGGGGAAAGGCGGAAAATTAAAGATAGGGTTAAACTTTTTTCTTCTTTTTAAACATTCTCCTAAAAAAACCTTCGCGCCTGTTCTCATTATTCAGCTTCGCGGTATTTTTGCTGCGCTTCATACGTTTACGAACTTTTTTTGTTTGCAATCTTTTGTGATACGCTTTGACCGCCTTTTTTTCCGCGCGTTCTTTTCGTCTTCTTTCTTTTGCTTCGCGACGTAATTCTTTTCTAACTTTTCGTTCGGATTTTACAGATTGCTCTTTGGGGCCGGTACCTTTTTTATTATCCTGAGCAATAACAGGTGTTACAAAATTTAAAAGTAAAATAAAATATATTAACCGTTTAAATTTCATTTTTGTACTGAATAACTTCAACGCCAAAGCGTTTTAAGAAATCAACACCCTCATCGGTTGGTAAGCTTTTAAAATTGGCATAACTATCTTTAAAAAAAACTTTTTTAATGCCTGTTGTAAAAATAACTCTTGCGCAGGCAATGCATGGCGAGAGGGTAACATAAAGCGTGGCACCTTGCATACTAACACCGTTTTTTGCCGCGTATAAAATAGCATTTTGTTCGGCGTGCAATGCTAATGAGCAGCTGCCTTTACTGTCTTTAGCGCAACCTACGCCGGGCCATTCCAGATCGCAATTATGTGTGCCCGATGGTGGGCCATTATAACCCAGAGAAATGATCCGTGTATCCTTTGTAAGTACCGCCCCAACATGCGCCCTAACACAATGCGACCGCTGCGCCAACTTTTGAGCCAGCTCCATGTAAATTGAATCAAATGATGGTTTTTCCATATTAAATTTTAGAGTTGTTGAATTTTAGAATTTTGCATCCGTTGTTATTTTTTCACTCTAAAATTCTACAACTCAACAATTCAATAATTATTATAAAGCTTCGCTTACTACTTCTTTAACATCGTTTGGCAACAATCTTTTTAATAAAGCTTCAATTCCGGCTTTCAATGTCATGCTGCTGCTTGGGCATCCACTGCAGCTTCCACGCAACTGCACGGTTACAATGCCGTCTTTCAGATCTTTAAATGTTATCATTCCGCCGTCCGATTCTACTGCCGGGCGAATATATTGCTCCAGCACTTCAATAATTTTATTTTCAACTTCATTCGCTGGCGAATTGTGCTGTGTGTTAACGCTTATTGTTTCTTTAAACCCCGAATCTTTTGCCACTTGTTTTTGCGGCAATTTATTTATGATCGCTTTTCCTTTATTTAAATAATCAGTTATAAATAAACGCAATTCGTCGCGGATCTCTTCCCATTCCACAGCGTCATTTTTTGTTACCGAAATAAAATTTGAAGCCACAAAAATTCGTTTTACAAAGGGGAATTTAAATAATTCCATAACCATTGGCGCGTCTTTTGCAAGTGCAGAAGATTCGTAATCGGCTGATGCGCCGCTAACCATTAATAATTTATTCGCAACAAATTTTATACTCGCGGGGTTAGGCGTTTCTTCGGCATAAATTATATATGGAATATCTTGAAGGTTCATAAACTATTCCGCAAAAATACAAACTAAATACCTTAAATCAATTTTCTATTACAAATCATAAACGGCAATTTGGGTAAAGTCTAAGTTTGAATTTGGGCGCCTGCCGCTTTCCTTTATATTTGGTGAGCGGCACCGGGCTGTTGCTACTCGCTTTTTGCACCGCTTCTTGAATTTACGGCCTGGCGGGCAAAAGAGCTCAGACAGGCCGCTCCATCCCTGGCGCAAAATATCGGCTGCATCAACTTTTTAATTTCAAACTGATACACCATCGCATTTTGGTGTTCTATTTTATTTACTTTTACATTTTTACATGCAGATAAAAACCGATTTTTTAATTATTGGTTCGGGAATTGCCGGATTAAGTTTTGCGTTAAAAGCGGCTAACAAAGGCCATGTAATTTTAATTACAAAAAGCAACGAAGAAGAGAGCAATACAAAGTACGCGCAGGGTGGTATTGCCGCGGTGTGGAATGATACCGACAGTATTGAGAAACATGTTGCCGATACCTTAAACGCGGGTGCAGGCTTATGCGATGAAAAAATTGTGCGCATGGTTGTTTCTGAGGGGCCCGAAAGAGTGAGAGAATTAATTGAGCTTGGTACAAAGTTCGATAAAAAAGAAAATGGTGATTATGATCTGGCCAAAGAAGGCGGACATACCGAAAACAGAATTTTACATTACAAAGATGTAACCGGACTCGAAATTGAACGCGCCCTTTTAAAACAAATTCGTAACAACAAAAACATTACGGTTTACGATCATTATTATGCCATTGATATTATTACCCAACATCATTTGGGTAAAATAGTTACTTCTAAAACGCCCGATATTACCTGTTACGGCGCTTATGTACTAAATACAAAGAACGGGGTTATTGATACTGTTTTGTCTAAGGTAACCGTTATGGCAACCGGTGGTGCCGGCCATGTTTACGCTACTACAACAAATCCCGTAATTGCTACAGGAGATGGTATTGCCATGGTTTACCGGGCAAAAGGCCATGTAAGGGATATGGAATTTGTACAATTTCATCCTACTTCTTTATACAATATTGGAGAAAATCCCAGTTTTTTAATTACAGAAGCCATTCGCGGTTTTGGCGGAATTTTAAAAACACTTGACGGGAAAGAATTTATGCAAAAATACGATACCCGCGGGTCGCTTGCCCCGAGGGATATTGTAGCGCGCGCCATTGATAACGAAATGAAAACGCGTGGGGATGATTATGTTTTGTTGGATTGCCGGCATTTGGATCGAAAAGGTTTTATTGAACACTTCCCGAATATTTACAATAAATGCATGTCATTGGGAATTGACCCTTTTATTAAAATGATTCCCGTTATTCCGGCGCAACATTATTTATGCGGTGGAATTGTTGTGAACGAACATGCTCAATCAACCATCGTTAATTTATTTGCCATCGGCGAATGCGCGTGTACAGGGCTTCACGGGGCAAATCGTTTGGCAAGTAATTCGTTGCTGGAGGCTTTGGTGTTTGCCCATCGCGCGTTTGAAAAAGCAAGTTTGATGATGCAAAAAATTGATCTTGAAAAAAATATTCCGGATTGGAACGCCGAAGGTACTGAACAAACGGAAGAGATGATCTTAATAACCCAATCGCAAAAAGAAGTGCAGCAAATAATGAGTAATTATGTTGGTATTGTGCGCAGCGAATTACGCCTAAAACGCGCGTTTGACCGGCTCGAGATCTTATTCGTTGAAAATGAAAAACTTTACGGTGAAAAAGTGATCACGCAAAAATTATGCGAATTAAGGAATCTAATTTGTATTGGTTATTTAATAATTAAGCACGCCAAAAAACGAAAAGAAAGTGTGGGTTTGCATTATCTCGTAAATTATAAAAAAGTCAATTAATTTTTCTAAAAATTTTAACGTTTGTTTTTATAATATAAACACTTGTTTTTACTAGTTCTTTACTTAAACTAAACTTATTTAGTAAGTAAAAAAGGTTTATTTTGGGTAAAATACTACTTTTGGTTACTGAGCTATCCTATGTACCTATCCAATAATTTCGTTTAATCTAACTATGTTCTTAAATTTGTAACGCATCAAACTCTAACAATATGAAAAAATTAACACTAATACTGGCCTTAACAATTTCGGCTTTCACTTTTAAAGCACAAATAAATGTGGTAGCGGGTGGTCCCGTTGCAGCTGCAGTTGCTAATCCTTGGCAAGATGCGGTTTTAAGAGCAGATGGTTTAACCGAGGTAGAAGGTGTAGAAGCCTATTCGATGAGAACTACCTGTGGAAATCAGGATGTGGTTTTGATCAAATTTGTAAATAAAAATAATTACAAAGTACGTGTTGAATGGAAAGATGCCATTAAAACACCAAGCGGCTGGGTATATTCTAACGTTCAAACACCAAAATCATTATATCTTGAGCCGGGTAATACTGTTGTAGGACAATGCAATGGTTTAGATAAATTAAAAGTTGGCGTTAATACTGTCATCAATAATCCACAAGACTTTGGTCCATTTTCGGTGTCAGGTTTAGCAACATTTAAATTAACTCAAGCTCAAACAAAATAATATTTATGAAAACTCAATTATTAACCATGAAAGCATTTAAAAATATTATAATATTTGTTTCTTGCTTATTTATATTTTCATCTGCCAAAGCGCAGGTGGTAGTAATAACTAATACAGTAACCTGGACAAGCGGCTGGTGTAACATTTGTGGCCCTACTACAGGTAATTACGCTTGTGCTCAAGGATCAGGAAGCCCTAACTGGAACCTAGGTATCAGAACCTTTGCAGCTCCTGTTATGCCTCCGGGTATGGTTGTTACAGGCGTTTGTGTTACTGTTAATAAGGTTGACTGCGGTTTAACCAATTTATGTGTTACAATGAATGGTGTTCCTATTCAATGTATTCCAACTCCTCCTGGCACCAATTGTCAGTGTGGTGCTTGTTGGCCTCAAACGTTTTGCGCTAGCTTTCCTTGCCCAAATGGTATCCCTTCATTTATTTACGGCGGTGTAAACCAAATTCAATTAATTAACACAGGTAACTTATGTGTTAACAACGCTGTAATTACCTTAACTTATCAAACTTGCTGCCCTACTCCTACAATCGTTGCAGGTGCTACTTCATCTGTAATTTGTGTTGGTCAAACTACAAGTTTATCCGCAACTGGTGCCGGAGCAGGCGGAACCTACTCGTGGAATCCAGGCGGAATATTAGGTGCAAACATTGTTGTTTCTCCTACTGCAACTACAATTTATACTGCTGTTGGAACAAGTACTTACCCTTGTAATGGTACACAAACTGTGCTAGTGATTGTAAACCCTAATCCAACGGTTACCGCTACAAACAGCGGACCAATTTGCCAAGGTGCAGGTTTAAGTCTTATGACTCCTGCTGTACCCGGCGGTACTTCGGTTGCATACGGATGGGCGGGCCCGGGCTCTTATACTTCAGGTGTTCAAAATCCTTTAATCGCTAATGCGCAACCTTCAAATACAGGTGTATATACAATTACCGCTACCAACAGTTTCTCTAACGGGGGCTCTTGTTCAGGAGTTGCTACCACCTCCGCATTTGTTGTTCCTGTTAATCAAACATCAGTTACGTCACAATTTACTTTGTGTCAGGCTTCAACTTTAAGTTTAACCGCTGTTAATGCTGTTCCGCCGCTATCCTATAGCTGGACAGGCCCTGCAGCATTTACATCTACTTTACAAAACCCAATGATCCCGAATGTTATGCCTCCTGTTGCAGGTGACTATAGCGTTGTTGCAACGTTTGCTTCTCCGGGTGTAACATTTGTTTGTACAAGTTCAGCTGTTGTAAACGTATCGGTTGTGGCAACATCGCCTGTAACTGTTACTTTACCAAATAATATTTGTCAAAATGCTACCGCAATTATGACTGCAAGTACCAACCCTGCTGCCTTAGCTTATGCTTGGG
>JANYBY010000207.1 GCA_025360565.1 Bacteroidota bacterium | reverse complement strand
GTAAAAGTATTTTTCACCCGGGATTCAATCAGGTTTTTTTAGTGAAAGATTAAAAAAATATTAGATCTATTTTTAATCCTTTTTTTCATCGCTGCCTTTAGCTCCGGCGCCTTCATCCTTTACAGTTTGTATGCCAAGGTGCGGGTGAGCGGGATCGAATTTTATTTCATAGAAAAAATCGGCGCGGTGATATTTAACAACTAAAGGGGTTGATTTATTCCACTCATTTATTTGTTCTTTACCTCCTAACAATGTTATGCCTTTTACACAAGAACGAATGTTTTTACTTTTCCATTTGGCACCGTTTGTTTTTACATTCCAGCGGGTAAAAAATAATTTTGATTCCCTGCCCGAATTACACATGCCGTTATCGTTCTTTGATTTGCTGTAAGCTTCAATAAAAATGAGCATGTAAATACTGTCTTTTTCCCGCTTTTCATAAAGCACTTTATAAAGTTCGGGCTCCAGCACAATCGAATCGTTAATACAATATACCAAATTGGTATCCTTGCAAACAATATTCATACATAATTTTGTTGGTCCTGTTGGTACCGGCGGACCGGTTTTTGGTTTAACCGGATATTTTGTGCGCACCCAAAACTCGGCCACTTCGGCTCTTGCCTTATCGTAAATTGATTTTCTAAGCGCTGCTCTAAGCGAATCGTTCCTTCTCTTAACATCTTTATGAACCACTTTTTTACCCGTGTTCGGGTCAAGGGTAACTTCCAAAGGCAAAGAGTCTTCCAATGCCACAAGAGGGTCCACCGTTACTGTTGGGATTGCTCCGGTTGAATCGGCCACAGGAACCGGTTTTTTGCCCTTTGTTTTTGTTTTTTGCGCGGTTGCTGTAAAAGCAAACAGGCATAAAAGGATAACTAATTTATTTATCATGCTTTAAAATTAAAAAAAAATATCGATTTTTAAAAATGCGTTCAAATAAAGATATTGCTATGCAGTGGGTGGAAAACTTTAATAAAAAGGATTTAGCAGCTCTATTAAGCCTGTATAATGAGGATGCGGAGCATTTTAGTCCGAAATTAAAAGCAAGAAAACCTGAAACTAAGGGGTTAATTAAGGGAAAAGCCGCTTTGCGCAATTGGTGGCAGGATGCGTTTGAAAGGCTGCCCGATCTACATTACGAATTGGTAAAATTAACAGCCGATACCGAACAGGTTTTTATTGAATACATAAGGCAGACTGCAGGCGAAGAGGATCTAAGGGTTGGAGAAGTGCTTGAGATAGAAAAGGGATTGATTATTTTTTCGAGGGTTTATCATGGGTAGCGGTTGGTTTGGATTTAAATCCAAGCCTGCAAGGAACCCTTTCTACTAACCACGGAGACCACAGAGAACACGAAGTTACCCCTAAGCCGTCGAATCGTTCCTCCTCCGTCACTCCGTGACACCTCCTCAAAGAGGAGGATACTGTGTGCCTAATCGGAAAAATTTTGCGTCTTTTCTTCCTTAGAAATTTAAACTACAAAAAAATCTCTGTGTTTTTTCTCCGTGCTCTCAGTGTCTCCGTGGTTAGTGGTCCCATCTCGCAATTATTCAAGTACGGGACTCGCAAAGACGACCAGATTCTCGATTGAATCTGGTCGAGACGCGAAATGAATCCTTCCAAGGTGTATTTTATAGCTAATCCAAAATAATTTAACTATATTTGATTAAGGCTTACCTAAAATGAAAAAACAATTACTCATTTTTATATTCTGTTTTTGTATTGCCGCTGTTGGCTTAGGCCAGAGCAATGTTTATCATCCAATGCCTGACTCAAATGCGGTGTGGACGCAGACATTTCAATCTTATTGGGGCGAGTCTTGTCCGGTTCAGGGAAGTAATGGTCCCTTATTACATGATTACAGCTTTTCTTATACTTTAAAAGGCGATACTTTAATTAATGGAAATACTTACCATAAAATTTATAAAACAGGTACAGAAGACAAACATTGTACCGGCGGATACAATTATCATGTATGGAGCACTTACCTAAATTTGTACGTTGGAGCATACAGACAAAATGTTGCTTTAAAAAAAATTTTTTTTGTCGGGCCTTACAGCACACAGGAAACTGTAAAGTATGATTTTACTGCCATAGTTGGAACTACTCTTGTAAACTCATGTTCTGTAACTGTTACTTCTATTGATTCTATTTTAATTGGAACAAATTACAGAAAGAGATTTAATCTTTCATCAATTTACAAGATAATTGAAGGGATAGGAAGTACAAGCGGACTAATCGAATCTATTTGCCCCCCATTCGAATCTTTTGGTTTTTTAACCTGCTTTAAACAAAACAACAAAAATTTATACCCCGATACAATTAATCAATGCCAGGTTATGACGGGTGTAAATACGGTTAAAAAATCTCTTACTTTTGCAATCGCTCCAAATCCAAGTTCAGGCATTTACAATGTTACCGGATTACAAAACGAATGTGAGCTTGAAGTATTTGATATCAACGGAAGATCAGTTTATAAAAAAACTGTAACCGAACATTCGGCAATTATAGATCTGACATTATACAATAAGGGAATTTACTATTACCGCGTGGTCGATTCTTACGGAAACAGTGGGCACGGAACGTTAGCGTTGGAGTAGTTATCCTTACCATCACACGCCGTCGAATCGTTCCTCCTCCGTCACTCCGTGACACCTCCTCAAAGAGGAGGATACTGTGTGCCTAATCGGAAAAACTTTGCATCTTTTCTCCCTTAGAAATTTAAACTACAAAATAATCTCTGTGTTTTTCTTAGTGCTCTCTGTGTCTCCGTGGTTAGTGGTCCCTTCTCGCAATTATTCAAAACGGGGCCAGCAAAGACGAACTGCCTAAAACGCTCCGGCCTCAACCAATTTAACGGCACGCTCAATCATAATATCTTCCACCGCGGCATCGTACTCCACTTTCATATTATTACCGAATAAACGGGCCAGGGTGTTCCAAAAAACCGCCTGAAAAGTGCCTCGTAAAGTGGCCACAATTTCAAAGGTTGTTTTTCCGCTTTCGCGATCAATTAATTTCATTAAAACTTTGCCCTGCGAAACGGTGAGTTCTTTTAACTCATCTTCAAATTCTTTACGCAGATCTTTTTCGCATGACTTTAAAAAATATTTTCGCACATGCTTATCTTCAATTTTAGCGAGTGCTTTATCGTATTCTTTTAATTTGGCGGCCGCTAAAATAGCGTACGGATAAACAGTTTTTACGTTGTATTTTACACGGGTCCACTGCTCGTATTGTCTTTTGGTTTTAAAAATAAAATTAGTGCAAACCTCCACATCATTCAAATAAAAAACGGGAACGGTATCGCCATCCACAATTTCGGCACGGCAGCGGAAACCCTCAGCCGGCGGAATTTTATCATCGGCCGATGCTTCCTGTGCATTAAAATTAAATGAGCTTAACAGCCCAAAAATTACAACAAAATATTTTTTTAAATGAGTCAACCCTAAAATACCTTCTTTAATTTATTATAATTATACGCAAAAGGTAACCTGTAAGTTGTGTTAATTTTAACGGTTAGCCTTCCAATTGCTTTTTTTAACAGAATTTGTCTGCAAATTAACATTCGAGGGCTTCATGCCTTCATAAACCAGGCTTCCAACAAGGGCAGCCACCTCATCTAGTTCCGCAGAACTTTGATTTAACATTTCGGGTTTAAAATAATTTGCAATAAATCCGGTATCAAAATCGCCGCTTACAAATGCTTTGTGATTTAAAACAAAAGTGCAAAAATCCAAAGTGGTTTCAACACCAACAATTTTATAATCGCGAATGGCTCTCAGCATTTTTTCAATGGCTTCGGTTCTGTCTTTTCCGTGCACAATTAATTTAGAGATCATTGGATCGTAGTAAATAGGAATATCCATCCCTTCTTCAAAGCCATCATCCACACGCACACCGGGGCCTGCGGGGGTTTTGTAAACCAATAATTTTCCAATATCCGGTAAAAAATTATTCGTTGGGTCTTCGGCGCAAACACGCACTTCTATCGCATGCCCATTTATTTTCAGATCTGCTTGCGTAAAACTTAATTTTTCGTTACGTGCTACTTTAATTTGTTCTTTCACGAGATCTAAGCCTGTGATCATTTCGCTTACGGTATGTTCAACCTGCAAGCGTGTATTCATTTCTAAAAAATAAAAATTCAGTTTATCATCCAGCAAAAATTCAACCGTGCCGGCGCCGCTGTAGTTGCAGGCTTTGGCGACATCTACCGCGCATTTGCCCATTTTTTGGCGAAGCTCTTCCGTTAAAACAGAGCTTGGGGCTTCTTCTATCACTTTTTGATGACGGCGTTGAATGCTGCATTCGCGCTCAAATAAATAAACGCAATTGCCATGATTATCCGCAAGCAATTGAATTTCTATGTGCCTTGGACGTGTTGCATATTTTTCAATAAAAACAGCGCCATTACCAAAGGCCGAGATCGCCTCGCTGATAGCCATTTTCATTTGTTCTTCAATTTCCGATTCTTTTTCAACCAGTCGCATTCCTTTACCACCACCGCCCGCGCTGGCTTTTATTAAAAGAGGAAAACCAATTTCTTTCGCAATTTTTATGGCTTCTTTCACATCGCTAATGGCCCCTTCGGAACCCGGGATCATTGGCACTTTGAATTTTTTGGCAGTTGCTTTTGCGCTTAATTTATCGCCCATCATATCCATACTTTCGGCACTTGGACCAATAAAGATCAATCCCGCTTTTTTTACTTTGCGAGCAAACTCGGCGTTCTCGCTTAAAAATCCGTAACCCGGGTGAATGGCATCGGCTTTTAACTCTTTACACACTTCAATTATTTTATCTCCCAATAAATAAGATTGAGAACTTGGTGGAGGCCCAATGCACACCGCCTCGTCGGCATACCTTACGAATGGTGCGTTTCTGTCCGCTTCCGAAAAAACAGCAACAGTTTTTATTCCCATTTCACGGGCACTGCGCATAACGCGCAAAGCAATTTCGCCACGGTTGGCTATTAAAATTTTTTTCATACGATCTGATTAAATGAACAGGATAAATATAGTAATTATCACTCTTAAATTAAGATATTTTATGTTTTACTTTTTTTAATTGATGAATATAAAATTTAAGTTTACTCTGATGAATCTTTCCGGATTAATGGTTTTTTTGGTGTTTTTTTCACAGCTTTCCTTTTCACAGGAAACGCTCGAAATTTATTTCACCAGATTCGGGGCACTAAAAAAATATCAACTGCACGAACAAGATGTGTTGTGGTATAAAGTAAAGGGTAAAAAGAACTTTCACAAGAGGATTATTGCCAACCTGCACGACAGTACTATTTATTTTTCGGACGACACAACTGTTAAGATCTCTGATCTAAAATGTATTCGTTTTCAAAGAAACAACCATTTAATTACCACTTTTGAAAAAGCGTTTATAATTGCCGGAGTTGGTTTAGCGTCATTAAAAACCGTTAATGGTTTAATTCTCGATAAACGACCTTTGCTAAATACCGGGAGGGTTGTTGTTTCCGCTTCTTTTGTCGCGGCCGGATTGATACTAAAGCGTATGAGCTTTAAAAGAATTCGGCTTTCCAAGAAAAAGACCATCAAACTTGTTGATCTGAATTTTCGAAACCTCAATTCTCTAAATTAATAATTTACAGTTCACAAATTTGTTCTATTCTTTTTTACATTGAATAATTTGGATTAAATTTAGGCCAGATGTTTTTTTATTTATCAAAAATACTTGCGTTTTTATTTTCGCCACTGCTGTGGGTTTTTTTGTTATTGCTTTATTCGTTTAAAACAAAAGTGGAAGGCCGTGCAAAAAAATTACGAATAGCGGCCCTTGTAATCTTATACATTTGTAGCAACTCTTTTATTGTGGATGAATGTTTCCGTCAATGGGAACCTGTTACGCCCGACATTGATCTGATGACCACTAAATACGATGGGGCCATTGTGCTTGGCGGCATTGGGAGTATTGATATGCGTTTACAAAAAATAGGTTTTGGTGCAAGCGGCGACAGATTATTTCAGGTGTTGCCTTATTATTTTAACGGAAGAATAAAAAAAATAATTTTTAGCGGAGGCTCGGGAAGTATTGAATTCCCCGAGTGCCGCGAAGCGATCTATATAAAAAAATATTTAAACGGTTTACATATTCCCGATAGCGCTTTGGTAATGGAATCGAACAGTAAAAACACTTACGAAAACGCGATCTTCACAAAAAAATTATTAGATAGTTTAAACATCTCGGGAAATTTTATGCTCGTTACTTCCTCTTATCACATGCCGCGATCAATGGCGGTTTTTAAAAAAGCGGGTTTTACAAATTTAACCGCGTACCCAACCAACAGAATGAGCGGCGGGCGGCGATTTACGCCGGATCATTTATTGATCCCAAATCCGGACGCGCTGTTTAGCTTACAGTTTTTAATTCACGAATGGATGGGATATATTATTTATAAGATAAAAGGATATGCATAGAAGCCATCTCACAAATACCTTTTGTCATTTTTCTATGCCTTTTTCCTTTATGCGGCGTTTCTTTTCTAGCCAAGAGGCCGCTGAGCTATTGGCGTCGAAAAGGGCCTTGCCTAAAGAAAAAATTCATGAAAAATGACTTAAAAAATATTTTTGAGAAGGCTTCTGATCTTAAAGAAGATTTTCTTCAGTTTATTTGGCAGCATAAACTTTTAAAACCCGAGCCATTAATTACCAATAAGGGAAATCAAATTTCAATTATAAAAACAGGCGAATTAAATAAAGATTCGGGTCCCGATTTTTTTAACGCACAAATTAAGATCAACGATATTGTTTTGGCGGGGAATATTGAGATACATGTTAAAACCAGCGATTGGCTAAAGCATAAGCATCAAAACGACAAAACTTACGATAATATTATTTTGCATGTAGTTTATAAAAACGATGTTTTGCTCGAGCAAAATACCAGGAATAACGTGGAGGTTTTGGAAATAAAAGATCTGTTGCCCGAACACGTTATAGAACAATACCAAACAATAACCCGATCAAAACAAACCATTGCCTGTAATAATCAATTGCCTTTGGTTAACGATCTTAAATTTTCGGCCTGGCTTGAACGGATGTTTGTGGAGCGTTTGGAATACAAAGTAAAAAACGTTGATGCCCTTTTCGAAAATTTCGCAGGCGATTATACTCAAACTTTTTACACACTTTTATTGCGCAATTTTGGATTTAAGGTAAATTCTGTTCCCTTTGAACTTTTGGCAAAACAATTGCCTGTACCGATCTTGTTAAAACATTGCGATAACCTGCTCCAGCTGGAATGCCTTCTGCTGGGTACAAGCGGCCTACTTGATAAACAGTTTGAAGATAAATATATTTTAAATCTGCAAAACGAATTTGAATTTTTAAAGAATAAATATAAAATAACACCTTTGAAAAAAGAGCTGTTTAAGTTTTCGAGGTTGCGTCCCGCCAATTTTGCAACATTGCGTTTAGCCCAATTTGCCAAATTAATACATACGCAGCCGGGATTATTTAACGCACCTCAAAATTATAATACGTACGATAAGATCTTTTCAGCCTTTAAATTAAATTTAGAGAATTACTGGGCCGATCATTATAATTTGGGAGGAGAAGCGGTTAAGAAGAAAAATTCGTTGGGCGATGATTCTGTTTCAAATATTATCATCAATACTTTTTCGGTTTTTTTCTTTTTTTATTTTAAGCGTACCGGCCGAATTGAATTTGAAAATATTCCATTTGAATTACTGGAAAAATGCGCGTTTGAAAAAAACACCAAAACAAAATTATTCTCACAAAAAAATCATCAATTAAAAAATGCCGCCAACAGCCAGGCCTTAATTAATTTACATGATAATTATTGCGTAAAGCGAAAATGCCTTTCGTGCGGCGTGGCAGCGGCTATTTTAAACGGCAAATAAATTCAGTATATTTGCTTTATGATAAAGAAAATTGTTCGTTGGTTTGAGCAGCAGGCTTTTGGTGTTTGCGAATGGTGGGGAAAAAAACTCGGCATTAACACCACCACCGTTCGTATGTACTTTATTTATTTATCATTTTTCACGTTCGGCAGCCCTGTTATTGTTTATTTTATTATGGCTTTTATTTTGGAGCATAAAAATTATTTTAAGCCCTTTTATAAAAAGAAAAGGCCAAGTGTTTGGGATATTGAATAATTAATTTTGGTTAACCTACATATAATGATTTTAACTATTTGATCATGCAAAAATTTATCACGTTACTTTTCATCTCTTCCGCTTCCTTTTCTATCGCTCAATCCATTTCTGTAAAAGAAGGAAACGAAAAATTCAGCACCGGTTCGCACGACGCGGTTATTTCAACCATTTACGACAGCGACTTTGACCACGTAATTAAGGAGTGGAAAAAAGTAATGAAGGATTTTAAAAATGAAAAAGTAAAGGAAGATAATAACGAAGTTTTTGGCGATAATATTTTGGTGACCGACTGGGGAAACAACACTGCCGATTTTTATACCAAGTTTGAAGAGGACAAAAAAGAGAAGACCATTAAAATAGCTGTGGCCGTTGATCTTGGCGGAAAATATCTTGGTCATTCGGGCGATAAAGACAAGTTGAAATTTGTAGAAAAATTAGTGAAGGAATTCGCTATTAAAATGACGAAAGAAGGCATGGAAGAAAATGTGAAAGACGCCGGCAAAGTACTCGCCAAAATAGAGGACAAACAAAAAGACCTTGAAAAAGATAATAAAAATTTAAAAGAAGATATTGAGAATTACAAAGGAAAAATTAAAAAAGCCGAAGAAGATACCAAAAAGAACGAAGAAGATCAGGTAAAGAAAAAAGCAGAGATAGAGGCGCAGAAAAAAGTGGTGGACGAATTAAAAAAGAAATTAGATAAGGTAAACTAAATACGTTTTTGGAATTTTATGAAGCACTCTCCTGTTTACCTGTTTGTTTGTACAGCCCTATTGTGTTCAGCACAAAAAATTGAGATCCGGGAATCTACCGAAAAGTTTTATGCAACCGAAAGGAACGCTGTTAAAACAACCATTTACGAAAATGTTCTTAAAGATGTTGTAGAAGGATGGAAAGATTATTTGCTAAAGAATAAATGCGAACGCGTTGCCGATGACAAGGTTGAAATTTACGGTCACAATATTTTTTTAAAAGAAATAATAAACAAACCTATTGATATTTATTGTCGGTTTGTTGAGGATAAAGAAACCAAACAAATACAAATGCGGGTGGCGTTGGACATTGGCGCTGGAAATTATATTAAATCGGAAAACAACCCTAATGAATTTAAATTGTTTGAAAAAGCCATCCGCGAGTTTGCCGTTAAAATGACCAAAGCCCCTATTGAGGCATATATGGCGGCGGCCATTAATTATCAAAAAAAATTACACCGCGAAATTAAAGTCATTGAAAATAATAAATTGAAGGTTGAAGAAAATATAGCCGATACCAAAATTAAAATCGAGAAAACAGAAAAAAAATTGGCCGAAAAAAAAGCGGAGCGTGAGTTAAAGATCAATGAAATGGCCGCGCAAAAGAAAATAAATGATACCATTACAGATGCCGCAAGTGATAGGGCAAAGCTGGCAAAAAAGGCACTGGAAAAATTAACAGATAAGCAAAAAGACATTGAAGGAACTATTCTTGATGTTGAAAAAGACATTAAAGAATATCAACTTAAAATTCAGAATTTTGAAAAGGATATAAAGTCTGGGCAAGACACCAAAGTATTTAATTTAAAAGAAATAGAAACTCAAAAAACAATCGAAGAAAATTGGAAAAAGAGATTGGATCAGATCAGTTGAAAAATAGATTTTAATTTTTTATTGCTTTTATCTTTACTTGTATCTCGCCCACAACAATGGGCGTTTTTATTAGTAATGGAATTTTTTTATCGTCGTCCGTTACCCAAACGGTCATACCCTTGCCTCCTGCAAAAATTGTTCCTGCAATTAAAAGCGGACTAAACACAAGGCATTTTTTTTCTCCTAATTCGGTTTTTATTTTTTCCTGTCCTCGGTAACGGATATAAAGTGTATCGTTCACCTCCCCATCAAGATAAAGTGAAATAGGGATCTTATCATCGGGCTTGTATTTTTTATAATCAATGCATCGCGCAAAATAGATCATGGTCATCACATCCAAAGTGCAATCGCTTATTTTTACCGTATCTCTTTTTGAATAATAACTGTTCTTTTTGTTTTTTAATATTTTAAAACAGATCGCGCTCTTTTCTGCAAAATTAAAATAGCTGTCGTTATACACCTGATTACTTCCTTCTTTGGTATTACGAATATACCGCAGGGGCTTTAGGGTAGCGGTATCTACCCAGCTTTCAAATTTATCGCGCACTTTGTAAAACCAATCGTAACTCTTAAACGTATTTCCTTCGCCCGTAATATTAAATACTTTTTTATTTTTATAGGTGGCGGGCTTAATGGTAAAAGTTGCTTTGCCGGCATTTGCCCATATCAATCCCCAATGGTAATACACGTCGTAAGTAAGCACTTCTTCATTTTTAAAGGCCAGTTCGCTTACATCGCAATTTACCTGAGCGGTGAGTTTTGAGAAGAGGAGGACGAATATTACGAAACGTATTGGCATTCATGTAAAGGTAGGGATTTGATACTGAATTTGAATTGAGTCTTTGCACAAAGAGACAGCTCATATTTGTAGCAATTATCTTGAAAATTTCTTAAGTTTAAACTTTGAAAAAATATCTTTTCATATTAGTACTTTTTCCTGCTTTGCTCTTTGGGCAGAATAAAACTATTGACTCTTTAAAATTGGCACTAAAAAACGCGAAACATGATACTACTCGATGTAACTTGTTAAAATTATTAACCAAAAAAGCAACCGGCGAAGAACAAGAAAAATACATTGAGCAACTAAAAACACTTGCCGAGAAAAATGTTGCTGTTGGCGGCGCATTGAAAAACATTTACCGAATACACCTTGCGTTTGTATTTAGAAAAATTGGAAGCGCGTACTATTTTCACGCCGATTACGCAAAAGCACTTGTGAATGATTTTAAAAGTTTAAAATTAGCTGAAGAGGTGGGGGATAAACTTCAGATTGGAAAAACATCTGGTGATTTGGCGCTCGTGTACACTGCCCAAGCCGATTACCCAAAAGCTCTTGAATATTTTCATAAGTGTTTAAAATTAAGTGAAGAGGTGGGGGATAAACAGCAGATTGGATTAACACTTTCTAACATGGCAATAGTTTATTCTGCCAAAGCCGATTTTTCAAAAGCCCTTGAGTCCCTTTTTAAAGCGCTAAAATTAGGAGAGCAAATAGGAGATAAACAACTGATTGGGATAACATTTGGTAATATAGCAACCCTGTATTTTGTACAAGCCGATTACCCAAAGGCACTGCAATATTTTTTTAAGGGTTTAAAATCAAGTGAAGAGCTGGGGGATAAACTCACATCCGGAACAACGCTTGGTAACATAGCAAACGTGTATTCTGAACAAGGCAATTTTTCTAAAGCTCTTGAGTATTATTTTAAGGGTTTAAAATTAAGTGAAGAAGTGGGGGATAAAAAACAAGTTGGGAGAACACTTGGAAGTATAGCCGACCTTTATTCTGACCAATCAGATTATCCTAAAGCGTTGGAGCATTTTTTTAGGAGTTTAAAGTTAAGTGAAGAGATAGGAGATAAACAATATGTTGGATTTATGTTGAGTAGCATCGGTAGAGTGTTTACAAAAATGGGCAAATATAAAGAGGCTGAACTAAACTTAAAAAAAGGATTGCTCATTTTAAAAAAAATTGGGGCTGAGGATGAAGAAAAAAGCGCACATCAAAACTTAAGTGTTCTTTACGAAAAAACGAATCGCCCTGCTTTAGCCCTCGAGCACTATAAAAAATTTATTGCTTTACGCGACACTATTTTCTCCCATGAAAATTCGAAAAAATTTATGCGTTCTGAAATGGATCATGAATACCAAAAACAAGAAGCGGTTGCTAAAGCCATACATAAAAAAGAATTAGAGAATCAACAGATAATAGCGGAAGAAAAAAACAGAAAACAGAAAATCATTTCAATGTCAGTGGGTGGAGGTTTACTTTTAGTGCTTGTGTTTGCCGGGTTTATATTTAGATCGCTCCGAATTACAAGAAAACAAAAAGCGTTAATTGAAAAACAAAAAACAATAGTAGAAGCACAAAAAGATCTGGTGGATGAAAAACAAAAAGAGATCTTAGACAGCATCCACTATGCCAAGCGTATACAAACCGCTTTGATCACATCTGAAAAATACATTGAGAGAAATTTAAATAAGTTAAATAAAGGGTGAAAAAGCTGTTCTTCATACTTGTACTTTTCCCTTGTGTGCTCTTTGGGCAGAACCTACCGGCCGGCGAAGCAAGCAAAACTATTGATTCTTTACTATTGGCGCTTAAAAATGCGAAGCAGGATACGATCCAATTACGTTTAAGAATTGAGATAGGGGAAATTGGAACCATTCTTAGAATAGGATATTGGGATAGTATTTATTCTGATTCAAAAAAATTAAAAAAGAAATATTATGAAGCAAAAGCACTTAACAACATTGGATTTATTTATTGTAAACAAGGCGACATTTTGCGCTGTTTGGTATTCTATCATCTTAGCTTAAAAATGGATGAGCTTATCGGAAACAAAGAGGGCGAAGCAATAGCTTTAAGTAATATTGGTACCATTTTTCACGATCAGGGCGAAACTCAAAAAGCTTTGGAACATTTTGAGAAGAGTCTGAAACTTTTAAAAGAGATCAACAATAAATATGGCATTGCAAACTGTTTAAATAACCTTGGCTTCATTCATAATAGAAAGGGTGAGGTTGCAAAAGCCCTTGAAAATTATGAGTCCAGCTTAAAAATTCAGGAAGAGATCGGAGATAAAAGCGGAGAGGCTAATGCACTGTGTAATATTGGAGGCATCTATTTTAGTAAAGGAGAAATTGATAAAGCCCGGGAATATTTTGAAAAAAGTTTAAAGATCAATGAAATGATCGGGGATAAAGAGGGAGTTGTGTATGCGTCAAATAATTTAGCAAAATTATTTTTATTCAAGGGGCTGGCTAGCGAAGCATTGCCACACGCGAATAAAGCAATGAAAATGGCCCGTGAAATTGGGTATCCGGAAAGTATTTCGACATCGGCTGCCGTTCTTAAGGTAATTTATCTTAAACAAAATAAACACAAAGACGCCTTTGAAATGTTTGAACTGGAAATCAAAATGAGAGATAGTATCCATAACCAGGAAACACAAAAAGCCAGCATCAAAAAACAAATGCAATACGCTTACGAAAAACAGGAAGCTGTTGATAGAGCAGAACATAAAAGTGAATTAGAAAAGCAACAAGCAGTAGCCGATGAAAAGAATCGAAGACAAAATATTGTGATCAGTTCCGCAGCGGTTGGATTATTACTGGTGATTGTATTTGCAGGTTTTGTTTTCAGGTCTTTGCGAATTACCCGTAAACAAAAAATATTGATTGAAATTAAAAACAACGAGACTGAAGGGCAAAAAGAAATTATTGAAGAAAAGCAAAAAGAAATTTTAGATTCAATACATTACGCTAAACGTATACAAACCGCCTTGATCACATCTGAAAAATATATTGAGAGGAATTTGAATAAGTTAGATACGGAGTGGTCGGAATCGGATTAACTGCGCTGATCCGATAAAGCAGTATAGGGAATCAAAAAAATATTGCTCCGCAATTTTTGTTTTTCACCCCTACGGCCTTTTGCAAGCTAGGCCTTCGGGCTGAAAAACAAAAATCCCCGCTTGCGCGGGGATTTTTTTTGATCATTCCTTGGAGAATATCGGATTAATTCCATTGATCCTCAAACTCCCAGAGTCAAAATACAAAAAGCGGTTCTTCGAACGCGTTTTTTCATTTTAATCCACTTTTGAAAGCAAGCTTTCAACATTCCTTAAAACGAAAAAAGTTGGCCCAAGGCCAACCTTTTTGTATTTATCCGTGGAGAATATCGGATTCGAACCGATCACCTCTTCACTGCCAGCGAAGCGCTCTAGCCAAATGAGCTAATCCCCCATTTTATCCGCCGAAGTTTTAACGTAGGCAGATTTTATTTAACGTGCGCAAAAATACAGCTTAATTTCCAATTACAAAAATCCAATATTGTGTCAATTATATACGCTTTTAATACCCCATTACTGTCAAATAATTTTTATCTTTAAAAACAAAATAATCATCCCTAAAAATAAACTATGAAAAGATTTGCAACAGCCAACTGGCAAGGAACAGGTAAAGAAGGAAAAGGAAATTTAACTTCGCAAAGTACCGTATTAAATAAAACACAATACTCTTTTGGTTCCCGCTTTGAAGAAGGCGTTGGTACCAACCCCGAAGAATTAGTTGCCGCCGCACACGCGGGTTGTTTTAGCATGAAATTGAGTTTTGTATTGGTAGCAGCAGGTTTTACCGCTGAGAGTATTGATACCAAATGCGAAATTACCTTGGATAGCGGCGCCATTACTTTATCGGCCTTAACCGTTAGCGCAAAAGTACCGGGCATTACGAAAGAAGCTTTTGATACAGCCGTTGCCGATGCAAAAGCCAACTGCCCTATCTCAAAATTACTCAACACAAACATTACCTGCGAAGCAAAATTGGTTTAATTTTTTCTATTCAATAATTAAAAACTAAAATGAGCGAAATTAAAGCAACATCATCCGGAACTGCTTTTAAAATGCAAACTGCAGTTGCAATTAATATTAGCGCGAAGCCAGAAAAAATTATGGCCTTGCTTGCCTCTGCTCAAAAATGGAATTCAACCGTAGTGAGTATTAAAGGGGAAGTTAAGCTTGGTAATACAGTAAAATTAAAATCTGTATTGGACGCGAAAAGAACATTCAACCTTAAAGTAACAACGCTTACCCCTACCTCTTTAGTTTGGGAAGACGGCTTTGCCCCCATGTTTAAAGGCGTAAGAACATTTACACTTTTGCCAAAGCAAGATGGAACAACTGATTTTTCAATGGTAGAAGTTTTTAACGGAATTATGTTGCCCCTTATAAAAGGTTCTCTGCCCGATTTTAAACCTAACTTTGAAAAATATGCTACAGATTTAAAAGCAGAAGCAGAAAAAAATTAAACGATCAAATATTAAAAAAGGCGGGCAAATTAATTGTCCGCCTTTTTTATTTTTTTAACTCCTCTAACTTTCCTTCTTTTTCCCCAAGAGACCTGCCCCATTTTGCAATAGCTTCAATTACCGGAACAAGTGTTTTACCAAAGGGAGTTAAGGAATATTCAACCCTCAAAGGCACTTCTGCAAAAGCCCGTCGTTTTAGTATGCCATCCTCCTCAAGCGCTTTTAACTGAATGCTCAGCATTTTTTCGGTAATCTCAGGAATCTGTTTTTTTAGTTCGCCAAAGCGCATGGTTTTATTTCGCAAATACCATAATACAACTGTTTTCCATTTTCCCCCAATGTGATCCATGGTTATATCCAAAGCACAATGGTATTTTTTACCATGCATTTTAACCAGGTATTCTTTTCCTTTTATGATCATACGTTAAATAATTGCAAAATTTTAATACTGTCATGTTTGACAGGTATTGCAAAGTTAAAATACTATCTTTAGTTTTGCAACTATAATTTATATAGTAACAATAAAATATATATTAATATGAAGGTCATTTTTTCAATTCATTGGATATTGGTTTCTTCTGTTTGGTTCTTTGTTAACGGCGTTCTGCACGACATTTTCATTCTAAAAAATCACAAAGGCGAATACAACCGTGATCTGCTGCGTTTATTGATGGACGGACACGTGCTGATACTCTCGGGGGCTGTATTATTTGTATGTTATTTAATGATGTTAAGCAAAATTCAATGCGGGGCCTTAATTGCCATTATTATTGCCCTTGCAATGCTGACGTATTGCGGCATGATCTATCCGTTCCTAAAATCGCATGTTACCATGGCTATTAGTTTAATAGTTATTGTGGTTTCTATTAAAGCCCTAAAAACTTTTCCCGACATTTATCAAATAATGCAAAACTATAATCAATCAAAATAATAAAATATGAAAAAGATCGCGATCCTCGGAACAGGTGTTGTAGGAAATACCATCGGTTCAAAATTAATTAAACTTGGCTATTCTGTAATGATGGGCAGCCGTACTAATAACAACGAAAAAGCAAAAGCCTGGGTAGCCGGCAACGGCAATAATGCCGCGACCGGAACTTTTTCCGACGCCGCAAAATTCGGCGAAATAATTTTTAATTGTACTAAAGGTGAAATAACCTTAGAGGTAATAAAATTAGCGGGGCCGGAAAACTTTAAAGGTAAAACGGTTATTGACATTAGTAATCCCTTAGATTTTTCAAAGGGAATGCCGCCCTCATTATTTCCGCAATGGAGCAATACCAATTCTTTGGGAGAAGAAATTCAAAAACTATTACCGGATGCAAATATTGTAAAAACATTGAACATTGTAAACTGCGAAGTGATGGTTGACGCAAAACGCAGCGGTGGAGACCCCACCATGTTTGTTAGCGGAAATAACGCCGAGGCTAAAAAAGAAGTCACTGCAATTCTTACAAAATTTAATTGGAACGATGTGATCGATCTTGGCGATATTACAACCTCAAGGGGGGCCGAAAGTCTTTTACCGATCTGGATCAGGACATGGGTAGCAACCGGTAATGGGCATTTTGCGTTTAAGATCGTTAGGTAGGTTTACTGGTTATGTGTAATACGCCAAGACATTTCCTCGACATCTCAACATGGACATAACAGCAAATTCTCAGACAGCCTTTTCATTCGAAATAGGTCTTCATTATACGCAAAAGTGCCTTTGACATTTGAATAATTTTAACTACATTTATATTTAAAGATTAAGTAATAAAATTGTTTGACAATACCCGATTATTAAGATATTGCATTTTAGTGTTCTCGCTATTTTGTCAATGGAGTTTTTCTCAAAGCGGACAATGTTCTCACGCTAAAAATGCTTTTTTCAATTTGACATCAGCAAATAATTCGGCTGGACGAAATCTACAAAGTCAAATCTCTCACGAGATAAAATATGATATCACGTTTGTTCATCTTGATTTGAAGCTTGAAAAAACGAACAACTTTATTAACGGAAATGTAAAAACTGTTGCGCGCTGTGTCGTCACCTCACTTGACACTTTTCAAACGCTGCTCCATTCTGTATTCTCTATTGATTCTATTAAACTCAATGGTATAATTCACGCTTTTACAAGAAAAGATAGTTTGTTGAAGGTTAAACCTGCATTTCCAATAATGGCAGGAAATAATTTCACTATTCAAGTTTACTATAATGGCAATTCGCCGATTAACGGGAGGGGGTATAGTGTTGGTGGAAACGTTGTTGGCTGGTCAGATAGTGAGCCTTTTTCATCTTATTTTTGGTGGCCTTGTAAACAAATTCTCTCAGACAAAATTGATTCGAGTTGGGTATTTGTAACAACTGATTCTAGTAATACAGTTGGTTCAAACGGAATTTTATCAAATGTTGTTTTTTTAGGGAATAAAAAAAGATACGAATGGAAATCTCACAATCCAATTGCTTATTACTTAATTTCTGTTGGATTAGCTTCCTATTCGCAATATAATTTCTATGCACATCCACTTTATTTAGGTGGCGATTCCATTCTAATTCAAAACTTCATTTATACCAGTACAATAAATTCTCCTACATGGACTCCACAAAAAGTTGTGCTGGATAAAATAAAGCCGGTAATGGAATATTTATGTAACACATATGGTATGTATCCTTTCTATAAGGAAAAATACGGACACTGTATGGTTCCTATTGGTGGAGGAATGGAGAACCAAACCCTGACAAGCCTGGGGTATTTGCAAATCCATTATTTAAATGTACATGAATTAGCACACCAGTGGTGGGGCGATAATGTAACCTGCAAAAGCTGGGGAGATATTTGGATCAACGAAGGTTTTGCGTCATACTCCGAATTATTTGTTGCAGGAGGATTAGACACAATTAATCAAGCAGGGTTTAATCAAACACATAATGATATTATGAGCTTCCCTGATGGAAGTATTTTTTTTACTGATACCTTAAATGTTTCTCGAATTTTTGACACAAGGTTAACTTACAATAAAGGTGGCTCAATTCTACATACTTTAAGGTTCGTGACAAATAATGACTCATTATGGGTTGGTACTTTGCGTTCCTTCTTAAAGCAAAATAAAGGTAAGGCTGTTTCCGCTGTTGATTTCATTAATCATTATCAAAATTTTACAGGCATAAATCCGACACAGTTTTTCAATCAATGGTATTATGGTGAGGGGTATCCAACTTTTGATGTAAAATACAAACAAACTGGCAACTCTTTGTTGATTCAAAGTACCCAAACTACAAGTAAACCATCGAGTGTACCTTTGTTCATTACTCCAATGGAATATAAAATAGTAAGGGCAGGCTTCCCTGACACAACAGTACGGGTTATGCATTCAAGTCCAACCGAGGTATACCAATTTAATATTCTTGGCAATATTAGTGGGCTTGTTGTAGATCCGAAAAATTGGGTAATAAACAAAACTATTGGCCCCGTTTATGATCCCTTAGCTAATATTCCAATAAACTATGTTGACAAATCAATATTCTTCTGCATTGGTCCAAATCCGTCAAGAGGAATTTTAAATATTTCATCTAATATTAATTTTAAATTCATAGTAAATATCTATGACTCGACCGGTAAATTGGAACTTTCAAGGCAGGCTGACGAAAGTGCGCGACTTGACATAAGTTTCTTAGCAAAGGGGGTCTACTTAGTTGACGTTATTGATAAAAATAACACAAAGTACAAAA
>JANYBY010000188.1 GCA_025360565.1 Bacteroidota bacterium | reverse complement strand
ATAGTGGATATTGCCACCGGGTCTTACAGATATTCGAAAGAAAGATATATTGATGTGCCGGCTGCATTAAATGGTACCAAACCGCGTACGCAAAAGGAATTAAAAAAATATATTAGGTCACGAGCCTATAATTAAGTTTGATTTAATTTTTCTTGCATTTTTTAGGGATAGACTTCTAATATGGAGCTACATTTTTAACCGCTAAGTTCGCAAAGAAGGCGCAACGTTCGCTAAGAAAAATAACTTTGCGGCCTTTGCGAAAAAGCTACGCGACTTTGCGGATCTTAAAAATTAGAAGGTCTTTAGGGTTTTACTTTCGCTGTAAGACCTTCAAGGTTTTCATGTATTTTTAGTAAAACCTTGAAGGTCTAAGGAACTAACAATTTTTTATAAAGTTCATCCACATCCCTGCAAAGCCTTTGGTAGCTGAATTTTTCGGCGACTTTTTTTTGAGCAACACCCGCTTTTTTACTTACTTCGTCAAAATTTGTAACCGCAAAAAGTAAATTGGTTTTAAATTTAGTGTAATCTCCCCTTTCAGATAATAAACCGCAATCCGGGTGTAAAATATCTTTTGTACCGCCCACATTTGTGGCCACAATAAATTTTCCGGCGGCTTGCGCTTCAATTAAACTAACGGGTGTACCTTCGTTGTTGGATGTAAGGCAAACAAGATCGAGACCCGCTAAAGCCCAATCCACTTCTTTTATCCAACCGGCAAAAATAAAATGTTGTTGTAGATTTTTTGTATTAATGTAATTTTCCAGATCCGTTCTTGTTTCGCCATCGCCAATAATTATAGCTTTTATTTTCAGATCCGAATTTTTTAAAACGGTTTCAATTCCGTCAATAAACAAATAGTGATTTTTGATCGGGGCAAGCCGGCCAACTATTCCGATAGCGAGCTTATCGTTTAAATCAAATTTTTGGCGAAACGTTCTTCTTTTTTCTCCAATATTTTCGGTGAAACGTTTCAGGTCAAACCCCAAATTAATAACATGTGTTTTTGCGGCGTCGCAAACTTTATAAATTTCGGTGAGCTCTTTTTTCTGAATGTCGCTAATGGCAATTATTGCCGTACTTTTTTTCGCAAGGTAAGACTCTAGTGCTTTAAAAATATTTGTTTTAAAGGGCGAAAAATAACCATGAAAAACATGCCCGTGAAAAGTGTGTACTATAACCGGAACTTTACAATGAATAGCCGCCATTCGACCAACAGCACCGGCCTTGCTGGCATGTGTGTGTACAATATCGGGCTTGAACTCTTTAATTATTTTTTTTATTTTTTTGTATGCAAAATAATCTTTAAACGGATTAATGCTTCTTTTTAATTCTAAGATCAGGGTAGGTTCCAATCCTAATGAATGCGGAATAAAAAGAGAACTTTCTTCTCCTTCCTCCTCGGGACCGCCAATTAAAAGGGTTTCGTATTCAGCCGGCAAATATTTACTTAAATAAGATACGTTGTAGGTAATGCCACCAAGATTAAAACGGTTAATTATACGAAGAACTTTTGGCATTAGTGTTTTATATACTCATTAAAATTTTGCAGCCAGCTTTCAAAAATAATAATTGCCCAAAGTTTTGCGGCGCTGTCACCGGGATCTTTTGAACTTAATTGTTTTTGTAATTTTTCAACGGCATCGGCATTTAAGATCCCTTCGGCTTTAATTTTATCCTTGTTCAGCCAAACAGAATTTAATTTTGCGTTTAATTTGCCGCTCAGCCAGCTTTGCAAGGGCAATTCAAACCCTTTTTTTGTACGCTCAAAAATTTGGGCAGGCAACAATTGGCCGAATTGATCTTTTAAAATTAATTTTTGCCCGCCTTTATTGATCTTTTGCTCTGCGCTTAAATTTAAAGCGAATTCAACTACACGATAATCTAAAAACGGATTTCGGATCTCAATGCCGTGTTGCATGCTGAATCTATCGGCCTTTACAAGCATATCATCCGCCAAAACTATTTTCAAATCGAGCACATCTTCGGTGGGAAAATTATTATTTCCGGTTTCAAACAAACCGTTAAAATAATTTGAGCGCTTATTTAAAAGCAAATGTTCAATATCTTTTTCGGTTGAAATACTTGCTAAAAATTTAAACGTTTCATTTTCATTCAGATTCTGAATATTTTTAAATTTTTTTATCTGGCGTGAAATGTTTCCGAGTTTCGATCTTCGGGATGAACCTGTTAATGAAAGCAGCGGGGAGGCAATGTTCGCCATTATTCTGTGCTTGCTGTTGGTTCTTAAAAAGGAAGCTTTGTGTTTGTTATATCCTTTAAACAATTCGTCTGCTCCATCGCCGCTCAGCGCCACTTTCACAAATTTTTGCGTGTGTTTGCTCAGCATATAAAAATTAAAAGCGCTCGAATCCGCAAAGGGTTCATCAATGCAATTTAAGAACGCTTCAATGTTATCAATAAAATCATTTTCGCTTAATTTAAAAACATGATGGTTGCTTTTAATATGTTTGGCAACCGTTTCGGCATAATTGGTTTCGTCAAAATAATTTTCGTTCTTAAATCCAATGCTAAATGTGTGCAGATCGGGTTTGTGTTTTTTGGCAAGTGCCGAAATAATGGATGAATCGATCCCGCCGCTTAAAAATGTACCCACCGGCACATCCGCGTGCAGCCTCAGTTTAACAGAGTCTTCCAGCAGATTATAAAGTGTTTTTGAATTTTCTGTTTTAGGAATTTGGTACCAGGTTTTAATGTCAACTTTGTTGTTATTTATTTCGATCAATTGTCCGGGCAATAAACGGTGTACGTTCTTAAAAATAGTTTTGTTGCCGCTGCAATAATTTAAACGGAAGTAAGTGTAGATCTCATCATGGTCTAATTCCTGTTTTCCGATCAGTTCCATTAAAGGTTTTAATTCAGAAGCAAAAGCAAATTTATCTTTATCGTAAAAATAATACAGCGGCTTTATTCCGGAACGGTCGCGTGCCAAAAGTAGTGTGCTTTTTAATTCATTAAAAAAAGCAAAAGAAAAAAATCCGTTTAATTTCGGTAAACAATTTTTATTTTCGGCACTTAAAAGTGTAAAAAGCACTTCCACATCGCTTTTCGCATTGGGCACATGATCTTTGTAATTAAAGATCTCGCCGTTAAAAACCATTCCGTTTTTTTTATCCGGGCTTAAAAAAGGCTGGTTGCTTGCTTCTGTTACATCAACAATACTTAACCTTGAATGAAAAAGAGTACAGACGTTAAATTCGGTGTATGCTTGGTTATCGGGACCGCGATGACGAAGTAATTGCAAAATTTTTGAAGGTTGATCAATTTTTTGTTTGATCTGCCCGTTAAAATAAAATATACCTGCAATTCCGCACATTTTCTGTGTAAATATAGCCTATACTTTGTAAAAAATAATTATATTTAAAGCTTATTTTGAAGGCAAGCCGCTTAATAGTTTTTTTTACACTCATTTGTTTTTGGGAAAATATTTTTTCGCAGCAACTACGGTTTAAACATTTGGTGAGCGAAGACGGTTTAAGTACCAATTATATTACCGCAATTATTCAGGATGATGAAGGGTTTATGTGGTTTGGTACACAGGACGGTTTAAATAAATTTGACGGATATCAGGTAAAAATTTACAAAAACGACCCAACCAGCCTAAACTCACTTTCTTCATCCGAAATAACCAGTTTAAAGCAGGTAAAGCGCGATTTAGTTATTGTAGGAACACGGTCCGGAATTAATTTTTTTAATCCTATTACAGAGTCATTTTCGAGACTTGAAAGTATAAAAGAACTCAATGTTAAAATAAATTGTTTAATACTTTACGATAAGGAAAATATTTTAGTTGGCACCGAAGAAAAGTTAATGCTGGTAAATATCAGTACAAAAACCGCCAAAGAAATTACATTCGCAAATGAAAAAAGTGTTAACGTTAATTGCATTCATGCCCTTGGCAATAGAGCGTACATAGGTACTGCCGGCTATGGCTTGTGGCTGTTTGAGAATGGGAGCCTTAAAAAAATAAACCCGGTTAAGCCCGATTATTTGAATTTTAATTCTGTTGAATTGGATGCCATTTCAGATATTAAGGATTATGGAGGTAAATTATATTTAGCCACGGCAGAAAGCGGCATATTTAAAATGGATCTGCAAAATTACGAAGTGGATTCTAAAATTTCATTCGAAAAGGAAAGCAAAGAATATAATACAATAAAAAATATATGTATTAAGGAAAGTAAAATATTTGTCGCTACAAGTCACGGTTTGGTTGTACATAACCTGATAAAGAACGAGTCGGTTTATTATACAAAGAGTGATGAGTCATTTGCGCTGAACAGTTTAATGATAACCACTATTTTTATTGATGTTGAAGATAATATTTGGATCGGGACAAATGTTGGAGGATTAAATATTTCTTTTTATCAGGCGCAAAAATTCCCGAATTCAAACCTGCGTTATGAAACAAATCACCGCAATATTTATTCTTTTTTAGAAGAAAATAA
>JANYBY010000171.1 GCA_025360565.1 Bacteroidota bacterium | reverse complement strand
TTTTGTATCCGCCTCCCGTTTTCATGTATTAAAGTTAAACAATTTTATGCCGATCTTTTGAATCGATTTAAATTAATTTACAAAAATTCATAAAACCTTATAACGAAAAGCCTGCTATCAATTTGTATACAAAGTTCTTTTCAAAATTGTCGTATGCATAATTGCCATATCGGTAGAATACACCAAGTCCTAAAGTTGAATAGCTGGATTTAAGGATGTGTTTTATTCTTAAACCGCCTTCAGTATAACCTTTACTCATGTCGTTGAGCTCAATATTGGTTAAGTTCAAACGGTTATTAAGATTGCCTATGCCGTAATTGTGCACCAATTCTAATTCAGGGTTTGTATATTTATTTTTTTTAAAGATCTTACCGAAATTGAGTGCAAAAAAAAGCGAAGCATATTCTGAACTTACAAATTCGTTCAGGTACATGGTTTCAAATGTTTTTTCCGCGCTTATGGCATATGCATCAATGCGCGAGCCTTTATTATTATACTGCACAGAGTAGGGCACATTGCCAAATACTTTACCGGCCTGGACCTGATAAGAAATAAAGCCTCTTATCCTAAAATTTACCTGATGATCTATTCTTACATCCAGTTTCTGATAATCAAAATCTCCAGTATAATCGTAAATTTTGGATGTGATCCCTTGTGTAAAATTTAAATAAAATACGGGCCACTTGCTGCCCGAAGAGATCAGTTGCCCCATACTTTCAATGAATTTTTCTTTAGGCCAGTAGCGCAATTGAACGCCGGCTTCATTAAACGTAAAATTTCTAAATTCGGGTTGCACCTCATAATCGGCGTGCTGATAAAACCCAAAAGGGGAATTAAGTTGGCGTATTTGAAAAAATAACGAAGTTTTTACCACATTAAAAATGGGTGTATTAAAACTTACTTTGGCATAATTTACTTTATCCATTTTGGAAACAAACAGATCACGAATTTTTTGAGTACTGATTAAATTGCTGTTCTCTTGTAAAAAAAATGTTCCGGCACTTTCAACAACTTCGCTGGCAGCTTCGGCCAATAAAAATGTAGTTTGCCTGTAATTAAAATTCAATCGCGCATGACCTCCGTATTTAAAGGCTTTATCCCTAAACCCATATCCACCATAGCCTCCAAGGCTTAACCAACGCGATAATTTATTGCTTGTACTTAAGCCAAAACCCGGCCGGTACGATTCGTATTCGTTATACCTTAATAAATATTTTAGGTCAATATTAAAATAACCTATTTGCCATTTGCCTGTGGTTAAAGCTACGAACCATTTTAATTTTTGTTCGAGTTTTTGTGCTTTACCAAGACTGTCAATAAATTTATAAGTGTTTATTTCTTTTTTGTTCAACGAATCAACCCTGTATTTATTCCAAAAATTCTCATCTTTTTTGTCAAAGTCCTTATCGTTAAAAACCGCAACACTTTTATTTTTAATTTTAATTACGCTGTCTAATTTTATTTCCTTTACATAAAGTTTGCTTACGCCTTTCATTATATTTTGGTTTTTGTTGCCGGAGGATGAAACTTTAACCGAATTAAAAAAGATCTTGGTATTTACTTGTTTTGGGAACCAATGGATAGAGTCAATTCTTTGGTACAGCTGTTGGATTTCAACCCCTGTGCCGTTCTTATCGTTTTCTGCCGGCTCAGCCAATACATTGCAAAGCGCATGGTCATTTTTATTGATGTACAATACGCCTTTCATGCCTTTAAAATTGGCATTTTTTTTGGGAGAGAATTTTATTAAAATAGTGGTATCGGTGTTTTCAAAAACGGTATCAATTATCTCGAATTTATAACGTTTAAAAGTTCCGGTGATCAAGGGACTCACATATTTTAATCCCAACACCTCAATATTATCGCTGTAAAAAGTAAACGATTGCAATTGCGAGGCGAACGAGCCAAAGGGCGCGCTCTTAAAGCCCGATACGCGGGAGGATAAAACTTTTTCCTGTGATTTATTTTTGTAAATGTATTTTTTTTCGGTAACAGATTCCATAAAAAATAAATAATTATTATTCAAAAACTTTTTAAGTTGGCTGTTACCGGTATCACTCTTAATAATATTTTCATCGCCTTTTGTATCACTCATGGTAAAATAAGTTTTGGCGTAAGTATTGCACAAATAATACTTTAAATTAGTTATATCGTATTTGGGTTTTAATTTTATTACTTTTTTGATAATGGGAATTGCCGGATTTTCTTTTGGCGTAATGATCACTTCCGAAAGATTAATGTTACTCACTTTTAATTTAATGATCACCGTACTCTGCGAATTAAGGTCAGAAATGGAAATTGTTTTGGTAACAAAGCCTATTACTTGTATGGTAATTTCTTTTTCTGATCCCGTTAAGGTTAATGCAAAGTTTCCGTCAATATCCGTCATGGTTCCTTTGTTGCTTTTGTCGATCACCACCACGGCAAAGGGAATAGCCTGTTTTCCGTCATGGCTCATTACTTTCCCTTTTATGGTTTGGGAAAAAAAAGCAGGAGCGATAGAAAGAAGAAGTAGCGTAAAAAAAGTATGCCGGACTATGTTCAAGTTCAATTATTTTTTGGCAAAAAAAACTCTTTCAAATAGTAAGGCTCAAAGTAAGCGGTGTTTTCAAATTTATTTTCCGTAAATTTTTTGTACGAGAGATTGCACATAAATTTTGCAGAAGGAAAAACACCCTCAATAAAGTTTGCGTTTGGCAGTTTTTGTAAAAGATCTTTACACTTGGGCATTCCATCACCAAAAAAATAAATTTTGGAATAGGATGAAAATTGCTGAATACTTGTATCGTCAACGATCAAAGCGTTTACCTTTTGCAATGTGTTTAAATGCGAATCATAAACCGCTGTATAAACTTCCATTCTCCGTGCATCTATCATTGGGCAAAAACAAATGCTATGGTCCTCTGCATTTGCGATAGAATTTGTTTTATTTAATACAGCATTTGTTATAACTTGTAAAGTATCAACGGCGATCAAAGGAATGTTTAAAGCATACGCCAAACCTTTTGCAGCGCTTACACCAATGCGTAAACCGGTGTAAGAGCCGGGCCCCTTACTAACAGCTATTGCCGATAATTGACTAAGATCAGAACTTGATTCCTTCATAACATCATTTATAAACACATGCAAATTTTCGGCATGGGTATAACCGTTATTTAATTCTTTAAAAGCTAAAATGGTTTCGTTATCAGATAAGGCAACTGAGCAAACCGTAGTGGCGGTCTCAATATTTAAGATGAGGGACATTGGATCCGGTTTTTTTTGTAAGTTATAGGTTATCTGTTATCTTTTAGGTAGTATTCGGTGTTAACGTATAACTGTTAACGTACCACTAATAACCTCCAACCTACTTATCAGATTTATAAAGATCTTCCTTCTTTACGATCTTAACTTTGCTGCCATTGCGTAAAATTTTTGAAACAGCGCTGTACGGCCCGCTTATGATCTCATCGCCTTTGGTTAAACCACTTTTTATTTCAATATAATCGTTATCCTGCACGCCGGTTGTAATTTCTTTTTGAGTAACCTTGCCTTTTTCCATAACAAAAACAAGCTCGGTAATTTTGTTCGATTCAGCGGCTTTTTTCTTTTCCTTTTCTTCCATCTCATTTTTCACTTTTACATCCCACTCATCATCACCGCCATCTTTTTTAGTTCTTATCGAATCTTTGTTTCTTGTGGTAACAGCTTGTATTGGCACACTTACTACATTTGTAACGCGTGTGGTCTGTATATCCACACTGGCGCTCATTCCGGGCCTGAAGGGAACAGAACTTGCATCTTTGATCAAATACGCGTATGATTCGCGAAGTAAACGGATCTTCACCACAAAATTAGTTACTTGATCAACCGACATGGTTGTGTTGTTTGATGAATTAGCGATCTCGGTTACAAGTCCCTTAAATTTTTTATCCATGTAAGCATCTACTTCGATCAATGCGGTATCGTATTTGTGAACTTTTATAATGTCGTTCTCGTTTACTTCAACACTCACTTCCATTTCATTTAAATTGGCCAGACGTAAAATTTCTGTTCCTGCCATTCCGCTTACACCCACCACACGTTCGCCTTTTTCAACGCTTAGTTTAGAAATGGTTCCGTCGACCGGCGCGTAAATAAAAGTTTTTTCCAAATTTGTATTTGCTTCTTTTAAAGATGCTTCGGTGCTTTGAATATTGTAAGCACCCGCGCTTACGCTGGCTTCTATTCCCGAAACGTTGGCCTTTGAGGCTTCGAACTGGGCTTTGGCCGCATCAAACTCTTGTTGCGAAATTGTTTTTTGATCGAATAATTTTTTACTGCGGTTATAATTGGCTTCGCTGTTTGCAAGGTTTGCTTTAGCCTGATCTAATTGTGCTTTTGCAGTGGTTAAATTTGCTTTGGTTGTGTTTACTGTTGCACTCACCCTGTCAATGGCGCTTACGTATAAGTCGGGTTTTATTCTACACAACAGATCGCCTTTTTTTACCTGATCGCCTTCTTTCACCTTCATTTCGGTGATCTCTCCGCTCACATCGCTGCTTAATTTTAATTCTGTTTCGGGCTGAATTTTACCGGTTGCCGAAACAACTTCAATAATATTTCTCATAGCAGCCTTTTCCGTGTATATTTCGGTTGGAGCGCTTCCTTTTAAGATCTGAAAAACAACAATAATTGCAATAAGTGCAACGCCAATAATGATTATCCAGTAAATTCGTTTCATAGAATAGTCAAAAATAAGAATTATTCCCTCTTAAAAAGCAAATTCAAAGCTAAATTCTGCCCTTCATCACTTAATTTTCTTATAAAAGATAAACTTTTATGTTTAAATAACTTTTTATAGATTTACCAATGAAAAAAAGAATTAAAATGAAAAAAATCGCTTTATTAATCTGCATCATTGCAGCAACAGGTTTTGCCGCATGTAAAAAAGATAATACCTGTAATTGTACAACTGATGGTGGCGCTGCTACTACCAACACTTCATTTACTATACACGATACCAAAAGTAAGGCCAAAAGCACTTGCGCCGGTACAAGTACAACTATTCCGTCGGGTACTTTAACGCTTACCAAAGCCTGCTCCCTTAGCTAATTTTTTTAGCGGTTTAATTAAAAGCGCGGGTGGAAACATCTGCGTTTTTTTTATGCAGTAGTCGTGCAAATTTTACAAGTTCAAATTATGTGATATAATTTTTGTTAGTTGGGCGCCATTTCGCGCTTTCACTTCAAGCCCCGCTGTCTTTTGCTGTGTTGCTATGGTTGCGGTGGCTTCCTGCGGTCGCCTCCTCACCAAAGCAACACAACGCAAAATCCTTGCGGGGGCTTTCCGTTCAATCGCGGGCGCAGCTTTGGGACTGAAAGAATAGAGTCAAATCACATATCTTTACTTAAATACTTCTAAAAAAGATTGAAACAAAAAAATGATAAAATTTCCCCCAAATATTCTCACAAACAAAAAGTTAAAATAATTATTTAAGTACCAATTTTCAGCCGTCCGTTCGCGACCAATAAAAAAAAGGAACAGATTACACTTGTTATTGGTTTAACTCATAAATTTGTAATAAATGTCTGAACCAAAAAACAAACCCAATGCCCTTATTCTTGAGAGCAGCCCATATTTATTGCAGCACGCATACAACCCTGTAAATTGGGTGGCCTTTAGCCCCGAAGCCTTTGCCAAAGCCAAAAAAGAAAATAAACCTGTTCTCATTAGCATCGGCTACAGTGCCTGCCATTGGTGCCATGTAATGGAACACGAAAGTTTTGAAGATGAGCAGGTGGCAAAAATAATGAACGAACATTTTATTAATGTAAAAGTTGATCGTGAAGAACGCAGCGATGTGGACATGATCTACATGCAAGCCGTGCAAATGATGGCGGGACAAGGCGGCTGGCCCTTGAATTGTTTTGTGTTGCCAGATGGAAGGCCAATTTACGGTGGTACGTATTTTCAAAAACAACAATGGACAAATATTTTACTGAATCTTTCGGATCTGTTTCAAAATCAATATTCAAAAGTTGAAGAGTATGCAAAAAATTTAACAGAAGGAATTAAGCAGTCCGAAATAATTACCACACAACGAAAAAGCGATCTGCAATTAAATAAAGATATTTTAGTAACGGGGGTTAATAAATGGAAAGAGAGGTTTGATACTAAATTAGGCGGGCCAAACAAAGCGCCAAAATTTCCGCTGCCCAATAATTATTTGTTTTTATTAAGATACGCTTTGCTTGAAAAAGACAACGAGGTGTTAAAGCACGTTCATTTAACTTTGCAAAAAATGGCTTGTGGTGGCATTTACGATCAGCTTCGCGGTGGCTTTGCACGTTACAGTACCGATATGAAATGGAAAGTGCCGCACTTCGAAAAAATGCTGTATGATAATTCTCAATTGATCTCATTATACTGCGAGGCTTTTACGGAATCACAAAATAATTTATACAGGCAAGTAGTTTCTCAAACGCTTGATTTTATTGAGGAGGAATGGTTGAGTGTATCTGGTTGTTTTTATTCGGCTTATGATGCCGATAGCGAAGGGGAAGAAGGAAAATTTTATGTGTGGACCAAAGATGAATTGCAATCAGTACTATTGGAAGATTACGATCTGTTCGCCGATTATTTTTTAGTTAACGAAATTGGTTATTGGGAGCACGACAATTATATTTTAATGCGGAACGAAAATGTGGCGGAGATCTTATTGAACCATAATTTGAAGCTTGAACAGGTAAGTGAGAAAATTGAAAAATGCAAAAACAAATTAAAAGCCGTTACCGCAAAAAGAATTAAGCCGGGTTTGGATGATAAATCCATCACCTCCTGGAACGCCATGATGTGTAGTGCTTACGCAAGGGCTTATTTAACTTTTGGTGAGGAAAAATATAGGAACATCGCTTTACGGTCGATCAATTTTATTTTAAAAGAACTTGTTCAGTCTAATGGAAAACTTTACCGCACCCACAAAAAAGGTGTTTCCAAAATAAACGGATTTTTAGAAGATTACGCTTTTGTAATTGAGGCCTTGCAACAAGTATACATTATTTCGCAGGACGAAAATTATTTAAATAAGGCAAAACAATTTACAGATCTTGTTTTAAAGGAATTTAATAATGCCGAAAGTCCCTTTTTATTTTACACCGATACGGCATCCTCCGATCTTATTACACGAAGTACCGAAACAAGCGACAATGTAATTCCGTCATCCAACTCTCAAATGGCATTAAATTTATTTTATTTGGGAACACATTTTTCGGAGTCCGGTTATCTTAAAAAAGCAGCCGATATGTTAAATTTGGTATTGGAAGACTTTAAGCATTACGGTGCCGGATACAGCAACTGGGGCTGTTTGGCCCTGCATTTAACTTATCCCTTTAAGCAATTGGCCATTGTTGGTAACAATGTTAATGAAAA
>JANYBY010000117.1 GCA_025360565.1 Bacteroidota bacterium | reverse complement strand
TTTTGTCCCCAACTTTTGTCCTTGACCCAAAAAAAGCCCAAGCATTTGCTTGGGCCTTGTGGGGAGTACTGGTCCCGATAGCTATCGGGACGAACCAGTGACCCTCCCGACTGAAAGTCGGGATGCTCCCGATAAATCGGGACGGGTTCTGAACCTCGGCCGCGGCGGATGAGCTAAGCCTGAGCGATCAATTTTTCTATCAATTTCCTAGATTTCCATTTTTTAATTTGATTTTCTCTCTTTATAGCTTCTGATTTTATTTGATACTGTTCAGAGTACATTATTTCCCAATCTCCAATACCTCCTGTAAATCCTTTATGATTTGAATTATGTTTTCGAAGGCGTTCATTTAATTCATCACCTGTATAGCCGTTGTAGTATTTGCTTTTGGTATAAGTATAAAACATATAAAATAAAAAAGCCCAAGCATTTGCTTGGGCTTCGTGGGGAGTACTGGGTTCGAACCAGTGACCCTCTGCTTGTAAGGCAGATGCTCTGAACCAGCTGAGCTAACCCCCCATTTTTTCAATTCAATAATTCAATTAGCGAACCAGTGACCCTCCCGACCTGCGGTCGGGATGCTCTGAACCAGCTGAGCTAAGCTCCCATTATCCACCGTAGCTTTAAGCGGAGGTGGAGTTTCTTTTTGATTATGCTTCTACTCCCGAATCCGGAATCAACATTCCATCAACCAATACACGACCGCAATGTTCGCACACAATAATTTTTTTATTGGTACGAATATCTAATTGCCTTTGTGGTGGAATTTTATTGTAACAGCCTCCGCAAGCATCGCGCTCAACCGCTACAACCGCTAAACCGTTGCGGGTGTTTGCACGAATACGTTTGTAGGCATTTAATAACCTGTCTTCAATTCCGCTTGATGCTGTTGTGCTATCAACCAAAAGTTGTTTTTCTTCTTTTTCAGTTTCGGCAATAATTTCTTCTAGTTCGCTTTTCTTTACCTTAAGATCTTTGCTGCGCTCTTCAAAATCAACTTTGCTTTTTTCTAAAAGTTCGGCCTTAATAATAACCGAAACTTTTGCTTCCTTAATTCTTTTTTCAGCCAACTGAATTTCTAAATTCTGAAATTCAATTTCTTTTGTGATCGCATCGTACTCACGGTTATTACGAACCTTGCCTTGTTGGGCTTCGTATTTTTTAATATTGGCCTGAAAATCCTTAATATTTTGTTTTTTCTCGTTCAGCTGATTTTCTAATTCCTCTACTTCTTCGGTTACATTTTTTAAACGGGTTTCTAACCCTGTAACTGTATCTTCCAGATCGTTCACTTCTAAAGGTAACTCACCTCTTATAGTACGTAAACGATCTATTTTGCTGTCAATTAACTGTAATTGGTAAAGTGATTTTAACTTTCCTTCAACCGAAGCATCGATCTTTTCTTTAATTTTAGCCATGTTATAAAAAATAGTTTACCGGGTTAGTTTTAATTTTTGATAAACGGATTGCAAATGTAGGAAATTTATTCTGAACTATGCTATAAAAAATCTCCGGGGTAAACTGCTCCGTTTCGTAATGTCCGGCATCAATTAAGAGCAATTTTTGGTCGGCATCAAAAAATTCGTGATACTTAAAGTCGGATGTTACAAAAGCGTCAACTTTGGCATTTATGGCGTTTTTTAGCAAAAAGGACCCACTTCCGCCACATAAAGCCACTTTTTTAACAAATTTTCCTCGTTTTTGAGTGTATTTTAAACAATCGCTTTTTAAGCTTTTCTTCACTAATTTCAAAAAGTCATCCTCATTTAGCTCCGTTTTGAGCTCGCCAACTAAACCGCTGCCAACCGTATTTAATTTGTTGGCCAAAGCATACACATCAAAAGCCACTTCCTCATAGGGATGTGCACTCAAAAGCGCTGTTAAAACAGCTTTTTCCTTATAGGCCTCAAAAATGGTCTCAATTCTGATCTCTTTTTCGGTACTTAAATTATTTGGAGTACCAATAAATGGTTTCGAACTTTCGTTCCCCATAAAAGTACCGGTGCCTTCTAAATTAAAACTGCAGTTTTGATAATTGCCAATATTTCCGCAACCACTTTCAAACAAGGCATCCAACACTTTTTGATGATGGGTTGCAGGAACATAAGTAACTAATTTTTTAAGCAGATTTAATTTTGGCGCAAGAATTTTTAAATTTATTAATCCCAGTTTTTCGGCAATTTTAAAATTAACACCGTTGCTAACATTATCAACATTGGTATGCGCCGCGTAAATGGCAATATTATTTTTTATGGCTTTAATAATTGTGCGTTCAACATAGGTATTACCGGTTATTTTTTTTAGGCCCGAAAAAATAATCGGGTGATGTGCAATAATTAAATTACATTTATTTTCGATTGCTTCATCCACAACCGATTCAATGCAATCCAATGTTAACAACACTCCTGTGGCTTCGGCGTTTGCATCACCGGTAAGAAGCCCGCAATTATCATACTCTTCCTGATAGGCGAGGGGAGCAAAGTTTTCAATTTCGGTAATGATGTTTTGTATGGTCATTTATGTCTTCTGTTGTCATCCCGACGAATAAGGGATCTCTTCCACAGTGTAAAAGATCCCTCGTGCCTCGGGATGACGACTTGAGTGGGGTCAAAAAAAATCCCACCGTTAAGTGGGATCTTTAAATATTAATCTATTCTCGATCTGTGATCCTCAATATTTGCCAATTCCTTCAGCGCATTTAAAACTTCGTAATCGCTTTTTCCGCCAAATTCAACATCCATTGCTTTTCTAATATCATTTAAATTTTGCATCGATCTGCCTTCAATAACAGCGCCTAACGAAACTACAAACACACCCGAGTTACCAATGGTAACTTTGCTTGTTGCACCTGCTTTAATGCCGGTGAGTGTACCCATAAAAATATCATCTTGCATACCATTTAAACCTTTAATAGATGCAGAAATACTATCTTGCTTTTTAACTTCAAGTCCCATTTTTGCAGCAATGTCGTTTAAATTAGTACTTGCGCCTGCTTTTGTTTTAAATTCTTCTGCAAACATTTCGCCTTTTTTAGCTGCTCTTGCTTTTATAGTTACATCATCCTTTACATCTTCCAACGGAAGAGGCCCTTTATTTTTTATACTTTCTAACTTAACCACCAAATGTTTATCGGGAAAAGAGAAAACAGAAACATCTCCTTTTTTGGCAGTATAGATCCAGCGTGTTAATTCTTTTGCGCCTGAAATGCCCGGTAATTCACGGTCGCCCTCTTTAATATTATCTGCCACACGTTTGGTTAATTTTTCAGCATCCACCGCTTTGTCAAATAATTCGGCTGTATTATTTTTTCCGCCAAACTCATTTGCTTTGGTAAACGCTTTCGAATACGTTTCATCGCTCGGCGCAATTAATTTAAAGATCTGCGCTACTTTATAACTCGTGTGACTGGTTGCACTTACATCCAACACTTCAATAATATGAAAACCAAATTGCGTTTCAACAATGCTGATGTTTCCTTTGGTACCCATTAAACCGGCGTATTTAAAAGGATCCACAAATCCTTTGTTCTCATCAAACCATCCATAATCGCCGCCAAGTGCTCTGCTTCCCTGATCGTCACTCACCGTTTTTACCAAAGTATCAAAGGTCGCTTTTTTATCTTTTATCAATGCTAAAATACTATCGGCTTCA
>JANYBY010000079.1 GCA_025360565.1 Bacteroidota bacterium | reverse complement strand
CAACTCGTATGGTCAACCACAATAACCCACTCTCCTTTTATTTTTTTCCACAACAGGGTAAAATAACCGCCAACCGCTTTTTCTTTTTCGAGGTGCCATGAACCGATGATATAAACAGAAGTGTTTGATAATTGTTCGTTGTTTTTAATTACAAAAGTAAGTTTGCCCATGGCCGTTTTATCAGGATAATTTTTTTTGTAGTTATCAAATGTTTTTTGCCAGCCATAAGTAATTCCCGATTTCCCAATAAATTTAAGACTATCATCTTTCCAATAATATTTCATAAAACCTTCCACATCGCCGGCGTTCCATGCAAGCTCTTGCTTTTTCATTAGGTCCACAATTTCTTTTGAGGCTTTACTTTGGGCAAAGAAATTTAAGCTGAAAACGAATAAATAAATGATTAAAAAATATTTCATGTTATTAAATTAACCACATAGGCACATAGTTTATATACCGCAAGGTACAAAAAGAAACACATTAGTTAGTGTCTGCCTTCGGCAGACATCTATGAGCCCTTCAAAATAAAACCACATAGGACTCTATGTTTCTATATGGTTAATTTTATTTGGTTATTACTAAGCTTTAAAATCCCAGGTCTCTAAAAACTTAGTGGTATAATTTCCTTTTTTAAAATCTTCATTTTGCATTAATTTTAAATGGAAAGGAATAGTTGTTTTAACACCTTCAATTACATACTCGCTTAATGCGCGGTGCATTTTTGCAATGGCTTCTTCGCGTGTTTGGGCCACGGTAATTAATTTACCGATCATGCTATCGTAATTGGGCGGAATTCGATACCCACTGTAAACGTGTGAATCCACACGCACACCATGGCCACCAGGTGTATGTAAGGTTGTAATAACTCCCGGCGAAGGCACAAAATTCATGAAAGGATTTTCGGCATTTATTCTGCACTCTATTGCGTGCAATTGCGGGTAATAATTTTTTCCGGAAATAGGAACACCTGCCGCTACTAAAATTTGTTCACGGATCAGATCGTAATTAATTACTTCTTCTGTTATTGGATGCTCCACCTGAATTCTGGTGTTCATTTCCATGAAATAAAAATTGCGATGCTTATCTACCAAAAATTCAACAGTACCAACACCTTCATAGGAAATAGACAAGGCGGCTTTTACGGCTGCATCGCCCATGGCTTCGCGCAACTCAGGCGTCATAAATGGCGAAGGTGTTTCTTCAACCAACTTTTGATGACGGCGTTGAATAGAACAATCTCTTTCACTTAAGTGACAGGCTTTGCCGTATTGATCACCCACGATCTGAATTTCAATGTGGCGAGGTTCTTCAATGTATTTTTCCATGTACATGGCACCATTTCCAAAAGCGGCGGAAGCCTCTTGTGTTGCGCTATCCCAAGCCGCCTGAAAATCTTCTTCCTTCCAAATAATACGCATCCCTTTACCACCGCCACCCGCGGTAGCTTTAATAATTACCGGGTATTTAATTCCTTTTGCTAATTCTTTTCCCTGATCGGCACTATCCAATAATCCCGGAGAGCCCGGCACACAAGGTACACCGGCCGCTATCATGGTTGCCTTGGCATTACTCTTGTCGCCCATTTTATTTATCATTTCAGGACTGGCCCCAATAAATTTTATTTTATGTTGGCGGCAAATTTCGCTGAACTTTGCATTCTCACTTAAAAATCCGTAGCCCGGATGCACCGCGTCGGCGTTGGTAATTTCGCAGGCCGCAATAATGTTCGACATGCTCAAATAACTATCCTTACTCGGCGGCGGGCCAATACAAACTGCTTCATCCGCAAATTTTACATGCAAACTATCTTTATCGGCTGTTGAATAAACCGCCACTGTTTTTATGCCCATTTCGCGGCAGGTACGAATAACTCTTAAAGCTATTTCGCCACGGTTGGCTATTAATATTTTTTTAAACATCCTTGTGAAATTTTTAAATTATAAATTATAAATGTTGAATTCGCTGAATGATCAGGCTAAGCCATTTACCATTCAACATTTTGCATTCAACATTTCTTTAAGAAGGATCAACAAGGAACAAAGGCTGGTCGTATTCAACTGGTGTTGCATCTGTAACCAAAACCTTTACAATTTTTCCTTTAATATCGCTTTCGATCTCGTTAAAAAGTTTCATGGCTTCAATTATACAAACTGTATTGCCCGGAGATACTTCATCGCCAATATTTGCGAACACGGGTTTATCAGGTCCGGCAGAGCGGTAAAAAGTACCGATCATTGGCGATTTAATTGTAATGTATTTTGAATCATCTGATCCTGAAGCCGTATTTTTTGTTGGTGTAGTATTGGCAACCGGAGTATTTGTTGGCTGTACCTGGGTAACCTGAGCGGCAATAGTTGGGACTGTATTAACCGGAGCCGTTTGCATAATAACCTGACCTGCGGTTTTTGGTGTTCTAATTACAATCTTAATTTCCTTTGTTTCAAGCTCAACTTCGCTTACCCCGCTTTTTGAAACAAATTTTATTAAGTCCTGAATTTCATTTAATTTCATGTCAATTAGTTTTAGTTAGTTAGTGGAGGCAAAAGTAGTAGTATTTTTAATTAAAAAAAGTGTTTTTTTATCCTGTTTTTGAACAAAAACGAAGGTTTTTAGGTCATTTTGACATAAAAATGATGCTTTTTAACTAAAAAAGCCGTCTTTTATTAAAAAACGGCTTTTTAAGATTTTTTTAAGAAAACTTAAAATAAAATACCAATATTGATCCGAACGGCATTGGCAATAATGTTTTGTTTTACATAGTTATATAATAGATGATTTGGGTCTGAAGTATCGGTATTATAAATCATATATTTTGAATTGTTCTTCATTAAATTGGTAAAGCTTCTGAAATAATTAAAACTCATAAAGAATGAGGTTGAGCCGCCTAATCTATACTCAAATCCTAAACCGGCGTTTAAACCCACTCTTCCGGGAAAGCCTGATGCATCGGTACTGATATTAATATTTGATTGATCAGGTGGGGCAGAAGTAATTGTTGCAACACCTGCAGCACTATACTTATAACTTTCGTAATACGAATCAGTTGCAATAGCTTTAGCCCTTATGGCCAATTCAGCACCAAACATTCCAAAATATTTCATACCGCCATACTCGCTGCTTGAAAGTTTAAGTATTAAAGGAATAGTTACAAAAGTTGTTTTAATGCTTCTCTCTTTCAATAAATACCCTGTGTTACCTGCATTCGCAAGGTCTGTGGCAACCCCGCCATTTTTTGGAGCAATAAATTCGTTGGCCGAATTTTGCCAATATTGTACTGCGTAATTATTAACCGCATCGTATTTAAACGAATAGTGCCCTCCTTCAAAATCTCCACCAACCCCGGTTGAAAGCGCTACTATATCAGATAAACGGAATTCCATATTTAAACCAAAACCCATACCGAATTTTGCACCGGATGGCGGATTGTTATTATCATTGCTTGTGAACCATGTTGGCTGAGGGGTAAACCTTAATCCAAAACGGAATTTTTTATCAAAATTGGCCTTTGCAGGAGTAGCTGCAGGAGCCGTAGTTGGAGTTGGTGTTGTTGTTTGCGATCTTAGCGAAAACCCAAATACAACTGATGCAATAAGAATGAATAAAAACTTTTTCATGATTATTTTCTTTTATAATTTAACTTTACAAAGATAAAAATTTACGGCATTATGCAAAGAATCCTGATAAGTTTAGTTACAATTATGTTAATAAGTGCCTGCAATCCCAATAAATTGGATGTAGATGTTTCGGGCGTTAACATTGAACCTGTTAAATGTTTAAGGCTTGATGAAGATCTGTTTGCAATGGACCTGAAGACCTTTGATGAAAAAACCGAAAAATTAAAATTTAACTACGGCTCTTTTTACGAACATTATTTAATGAACTTGTTTAAAAATAACGGCACCAAAGACTCCGCTTATAAAGGCTCAGTAATGTCGTTTATAAATGATAAGGATATTAGAGGAGCTAACTCCGAAGTAAAAAAAACATACTCAAGCGCTGTTACCAATGAATTAACGCCACAAATAAACGAATGTATAAAAAGATTTAAATATCATTTCCCTAAAAGAAAATTGCCCGTAAAATTTATTACTTGCATAAGCGGATGGAATTACGCGGCAGCATACAGTGATACTTGTTTGGTTGTTGGGCTGGATATGTATTTGGGTGGAGATTGTATTTATTATCAGATGCTGCAACTGCCTCAATTCCGCACCCGGTTTATGAATAAAAATTATATTTTGCCCGACCTGATGCGCGCCTGGCTCATAACCGAGTTTGACAATACCAACCCCACCAATACTTTATTGAACCATACCATTTTTTACGGAAAATTATTTTATTCGGTAAATGCCCTGATGCCAAAAGCAAACGATACTTTATTATTGGGATACACAAGCAAACAAATGCAATATTGTAAAGAATACGAAAAAAAATTGTGGAGTTATTTTGCGGAGAAAAACAGACTGTATGAAAATAATATGAAAACGGTGCAGGAGTTAACTGCCGAGGGTCCTTTTACCGGTTCCATAAGTAAAGAGTGTCCGCCGCGCATTGCCATGTGGGTGGGATTACAAATTGTGAGAAGTTATATGAAAAATAACGACGTTAGTTTAGAGCAATTAATGAATGAAGGAGATGCGCAGAAAATCTTGAGTAAATCGAAGTACAGGCCTTAGCTTTTCTGTTTAAAGTTTAAAATGTTTTGTTCCATGTTTCTGGTTCCTTGTTTCAGGTTCAGGGTTTTTGTTTTAAGATATTGGTTGGCATATTTTCTTGCGAAGGATCCTGTCAACAATTTTGTCTTAACCATCACGTCTCAATACACAATACCCTATACTCACTACTATATCTTCACCCCAACAACGCACACATCATCCAACTGTTCCAAATCACCTTTCCAGTTTTCCAAGGTATTTTCCAGAGATCTTTTTTGTTCGTTCAACTCTAAATTGCCAATAGATTTAAAATGCTCTACCAGCCTGCGGTACTTGAATTTTTTTCCGTCGGGCCCGCCAAACTGATCGTAATAACCATCTGAAAATAAATAAAAAATATCACCCGGCTTTGCTTCCATTTTTTGCTGCCCGAATAATTTACAGGTATCATCCTGAATACCGCCAATAGCAAACTTATTCGGTTTCAATTCTATTAATTCATTATCGCGTTTAATTATTAGCGGACGATTTGCGCCCGCAAACACAAGTGTTTTTTCTTTTTTATCGATTGCACAAATGGCAATGTCCATTCCGTCATTGTATTCGTTCTTAGTTCCTTTTTTATTTAAGGCGTTGCTTATATTTTTATCAAGCATGCGCAAAATTTCGGCGGGATTTGTGATGCCGTATTCTAAAATAATTTGATTCAGTAAGTTGTGCCCCAGGATACTCATGAACGCGCCCGGAACGCCATGGCCTGTGCAATCACCCACGGCCAAAATAGTTTTATCGCCGGTTTGCTCAAACCAATAAAAATCACCGCTCACAATATCCTTTGGTTTGAATAAAATAAAAGAATCGGCAAAATATTTATTCAACAGATCCATTTGCGGAAAAACGGCTTCCTGCAAACGTTTGGCGTATTGAATACTGTCTGTTATATCTTTGTTCTTCTGAACTATTTCATTTGACATCTTCTTCCGTTCAATCGATCGCCTGTAACTGACCAATCCCAATAAAAGAATAAGTACAATGCCGCCAATAACCGAATTTCTAACAATTCTTATTTTAGATTTTTCTTCTTCATCTAAAACGGATTTTTGTTTCAGGTTTTTTATTTCGGCTTCTTTCTGATTAACATCAAACTCCGCATTTAAAAAAGCAACTTGTAGATTTTTAGCCTGACTATTTGCTGAATCTTTTTGCGAAGCCGCTATTTCATAATATTTTAACGCCTCTTTAAAATCGCCTTTTTGTTTGTACAGATCATATAAATTTTCCTGAACCGCTTGAATTCTGTATGTTTCACCGGCGGCTTCAAACAGTTTTACACCCAACAAATAATAATATTCCGCTTTGGGTATATTTTTTTTTGCAAGACAAATCCCACCTAAAATAATATTATACTCTCCCAAATGTGCGGTATCATTCACTATTAACGAATGCATCTTGTCCGCATAATAAAGAGCCGAATCAAACCTTTTTAACTCTACAAAAATTCCGGCATAATTCATGTAAGTTGTAATAATCTCATTTTTATTTTTTGTATTAAAGCCTAATGCTTTTTGCGTAAATGCCCTGGCTGATTCAAAATCTTTTTTACTGAACAATACGGTGGCAATATTTAAATAACTCGTTCGTATTTTTGCCGAATCCTTTCCTTCTATTCTTATTTTTAGCGCTCTCTCCTGGCATGCAATGGCCTGATCATAATCTTTTGTATAACGATAGGTATTGCCCAAATTATTTAAAGCTATTGCTAAACGCGGATTATCTTTTAATGCGGTATAAATTTTTACAGCTTTTATCAATTCTGTGATCGATTTTGGAAAGTCGCCAACCAGCTGATAAATTGTACCTTTTGTAACATAAGAATTGGCAATTAAAACCGAATCCTTTAACGCAATTCCTTTTTCGTAATGAGCTTTTGCATATGTCATAGCACCCGCGGGATTATTGCTCATTATGGCCCAGGCTTTACCGATCAAATATCGGTCAACCCTTTTGGCTTTCATGGTATCTAAACGTTGTTTAACACTATCGGGTAATAAATTGTATTGGCTTTTTACATTAACAAATGCTAATTGAAATACGATTAAAAAAAATATTGCTGATCTAATTTTCAATTTTAAACTGTTTGTTTTTCAAAAGATAACTTGCCTTAACCACTAAGTCTCTATACCAAATACTCAATTCTATATTTTCACCCCCACCACACACACATCGTCTAACTGTTCCAAAGGACCTTTCCATTCTTCAAGCGTATTTTCCAGGGATCTTTTTTGTTCGATCAATTCCAAATTTCCAATGGATTTAAAGTGATCTATTAATCTGCGGTACTTGAATTTTTTTCCGTTAGGCCCGCCAAACTGGTCGTAATATCCATCCGAAAATAAATAAAAAATATCGCCTGGTTTCGCTTCCATTTTTTGCTGCCCGAATAATTTACAGGTATCATCCTGAATACCGCCAATGGCAAACTTATTTGGTTTCAACTCTATCAATTCATTTTCGCGTTTTATAATTAGCGGACGATTGGCGCCGGCAAACACAAGTGTTTTTTCTTTTTTATCGATTGCACAAATGGCAATATCCATCCCATCGTTGTACTCATTCTTAGTTCCTTTTTTATTTAAGGCATTGCTTATATTTTTATCAAGCATGCGCAAAATTTCGGCGGGATTTGTAATGCCATATTCCAAAATAATTTGATTAAGCAAATTGTGGCCGAGAATACTCATGAACGCTCCCGGAACACCATGCCCTGTGCAATCACCGACTGCCAAAATTGTTTTATCACCGGTTTGTTCAAACCAATAAAAATCGCCGCTTACAATATCTTTCGGCCGGAACAAAACAAAAGCGTCGGCAAAATATTTATTGAGCAGATCCATTTGCGGAAAAACCGCTTCCTGCAAACGTTTGGCGTATTGAATACTGTCGGTTATATCTTTGTTCTTTTCAACGATCACCGAATTCTGATAATTTATTTCGCTTACTTGTTTTGAAAGTAAGCGACTTGTTTTACGCTTGCCCATAAATCCGAAAATAGAAACGCCTGCAATTATAAATACCAAAACACAAACTATTATTAATGTTTTACTTTGGGCTTCCTTTCTTAGTAAAGCCTCATCATTAATTTTTTTGTCGGCATTTAATAAAGCAATTTCTTTTTCCTTTTTTTCTGATTGATATTTTGTTTCGAGGTTGTTCATGTATTCAGCATTACTTTGGCTGTTTAAACTATCATTCAGTTTTCTGTACTCAAGTAATTCATTAAAAGCCGATTTGTAATCACCCATATGCGAATAAGCGAATGCCATTGACTCAACGATACTTGCCTTGTTTAAAAGCTGTTTGGTTTCCACTTTCATAGTGGCATCCATTGCTTTGTTAAAATAAGCCAGTGCCTTTTTATGCTGCCCTATCTTTGAATACATATCACCCAAAGAAGCATACGTATTGCCAAGGCCGCCTTCTTTTCCCAACTCCATATCCATTTTAATAGAAAGTTCGAGATAAT
>JANYBY010000035.1 GCA_025360565.1 Bacteroidota bacterium | reverse complement strand
CTCAAAAAACAGAAAACATGGCAAAAAAAGCAACAAAGAAAAAAGCCGCTCCTAAGAAAGCCGCTAAGAAAAAAGCAGCTCCAAGAAAAGCAGCTAAAAAGAAAAAGCACTAAGCTTAAGTCTTTATAAAAACCCCGCGGGAGCGGGGTTTTTTATTTTACATACTTTCCTCCAACCCTTCTTACACAACAGGCGTAGCAACCTGAACCCATAGCAAGCCTTGCACTCTAATTCAAATTAAACACCATTTTAGTTTAAACCGTAAATAGACAATAGGATTCGTATTGAAAAACAAAACCTGTACTTGAATTTGATCAACGCGGTTGCAATAGCTATCGGAATGAGAACTTCAAGAATATCTCAAAATATTTTTGGGCCCACAAAACCGAGCATAAGCAAAAACACTAGCAGATTTTGGTTTGTTCCGAAGGAATCACTCCGGGATAATAGAATTTCTACTGCCTATTTACGGTTAAAATATACGTAACAAAAAATTTTGCTTTATATTTACATCAATAAAAAATATAAAAATGAAAAAAATCATCAATTTACTTTCCGCCGCTGTTTTAGTGAGTTCATTAATTTCTTGCGGTGATAAAAAGAAAGAACAGGAGGCAATTGTTGCTCCACAGGGTATGAATGTTTTAGATCTAAGCAAATTCGGGAAACCGTTTGCCATTTTTGTTCCGGATACGGTTGCCGCCAAATTATTGATAGTTCAACAAACTTACGGAGCCCTGGATATTAAAGTTGGAAATAACTTCGCTATTAGCATAAACGAGCAAACCGCCGACATTGAGCTTAAGAAAAAAGACATTAAAGAGGATGAAGTAAATAAATTTAAAAACTACGTGGTTCAGGAGCCAAACGCTATTTTTTGGGAAAGCGAAATTACAAAGCCTGAATTCCATTTTATTATCAATCAAAAGATCGGCACAACGGATTATAGCTTTGAAGAAACAAAAACAACCGAAGCTGAGCCTTTTGGAAAAGAAGCGATTCAAAAAATGTTCGACAGCGCTAAGAACATTAAAGAAATTAAAAAAGAACCGGCATCTTAGATTCGGATTCACCTCATCTAAAAGCCGTATCGCCATTCGATACGGCTTTTTTTATTGGCCCTCTCGCTATTAACAATAAACGCAAATTATTAACAAACCCTCAACCTACAAAGTTTTTTACAATATTTGTTAGATACAAAACAAAAACTATGTCAGGAGAATTTGAAAAAAACGATAGAGGCGATTTGTTCTCTAAGCCGGTTAGGGCAGGTAAGCGTACTTACTTTTTTGATGTGAAAAGCACAAGAGGTAACGATTACTATTTGACAATTACCGAAAGCAAAAAGCGCTTTGGCGACGATGGAAAGTTTTTTTACGAAAAGCATAAGATCTTTTTGTACAAAGAAGATTTCGAGAAATTTACAGAGGGTTTAAACGAAGCTGTAACGCATATTCGCGAAAACGCCCCGGTTATTGAAAATTCAACCGAAACCGAACCAAGTTCCGACACTGCAAACGCTTCTAGCTCTTCAAATATCAATTTTGAAGATCTGGGCGCTTAAAATTTATATTCTTTTAAAATACAAAGGCGGGTTTATCCCGCTTTTTTTTTGAACCATAACTAGAGGCCTTCCGCTATTTTAAAACCTTCACCGCTTCGGGCAAGATCAACTCTTCCCAAATGGCATATTCTTTTGCCGACGGATGCAAGCCATCATTCGCCACCAGCGTTTTATCATCCTTCATATTTTTCGAGATCCCAAAAATATCCACCACCAACAAGTTTCTCTTTTTTCCTTCCTCCTTTATAATATCATTGAACTCCGTCAATCCAACACTTATATCCCTTCCTCCTCCAAAATTCATTCCTTGAGGCGTTACCCCAAAATCGGGAATGGTAATTAAAAGCACTTTCTTTTTATTGGGAATTTGTTTTTGAACCTCATCTAAAATATAGATCAGGTTTTTTTTGAACGTGGCTGTTGGCACCTGCCTTACCCAATCATTCACACCTATTAATAAGGTCACAAAATTTGGATTCAGTTTTTTAAGCAATGGCAATTCGGCATCTATCAGGTTTTGTGTGCTAAATCCGTTCCTTGCCGGATTATCCAATAAAACCGTTTTTAATTTGGCATCGTTCAAATGTTTCGTCAATAACACAGGCCAAGCCTCCTTTTCCGTAGCGCCGGTACCAATGGTATACGAATCGCCCAAAGGCAAATAATTTATCTGATCTGTAGTATGTAAGTTAAACGATTCCAAAAATATGGCCACGAATAAAGAAAAGAAATAAAGTTTAGTTTTTAGCATGTACCCTAATTATTTGACATAAATTTAGGTTTTATTTTGTTCAGTGAAAAAAATTGCCATTATAGATAATTACGACAGCTTTACGTATAATCTTGTTCACCTGATCGAGAAGGTAAGTGATGAAACCGTTGATGTGTTTTTAAATGATAAAGTAACACCGGCTATTTTATCCGCGTATAATAACATTGTACTGTCTCCGGGTTCCGGATTGCCGAAAGACGCGGGCATTATGCCTCAGTTTTTAAAACAATTTTCTGCTACAAAAAACATTCTGGGCATTTGTTTGGGCATGCAAGCCATTGGCGAATGTTTTAATTCTCCGCTCAAAAATTTAAATACCGTAATGCATGGTATTGCCACGCCCATTACGCATTTTAAAAACGATTTTCTATTTAAAGATATTCCCACTACTTTTGCCGGCGGACGTTATCACAGCTGGGTAATTGATAAAACCCAAATTGATCCCATTTTACAAATATTGGCGCAGGATGAAAAAGGCGAAATTATGGCAATTAAACACGAGCACTATAATATAAGAGGTGTGCAATTTCACCCCGAAAGCATTTTAAGCGAATACGGTGAGACGTTACTGAAAAACTGGATAAATAATTTTAATGGCTGAAACATCAAATACCCTTGTTATAGATTTTAAAGTGAGTCCTAAATTGAAGGCTTTTTTAAAAGTCAACAATTATTCGGCCTATTTTATTATTTGCGATAGTAATACTTTAAAATATTGTTTAAGCGAATTGGTTTTAAATTGTCCTGTTTTAAAAAATGCCGAAATTATTGAACTGGAACCCGGCGAAGAAAACAAAGAGTTAAGCGTGGTAAACCATATTTGGCAAACCCTTACCGAATTTGGTGCCGATAAAAAAAGTCTGATCCTGAATTTGGGCGGGGGCGTTGTTTCTGATCTTGGCGGATTTGCTGCTTCCACATTTAAAAGAGGCGTTGATTTTATAAATATTCCTACTACTCTGCTCTCGATCGCCGATGCAAGTGTTGGCGGTAAGACGGGAATAAATTTTGCTGGAATTAAAAACCACATTGGTACCATTACACAACCAAAAGCCGTTTTTATAAATACCGCATTTTTAAAAACATTGCCTTACGGACATTTAGTAAACGGATTTGCCGAAATTGTAAAAATGGCCTTAATAAAGGACAAAACCTTTTTTAATCAAATTTGCGGATTAAAAATAGATAGCTCTTTTAACGACCTCAACATTATTAAAAGATCTATAAGTCTGAAAAGCGTAATTGTAAAAAAAGATCCAAACGAAAAAGGTTTGCGTAAGATCTTAAATTTTGGACATACGGTTGGCCACGCCATTGAAAGTTTGTTTTTGAAAAAACCTCAACCTTTGCTTCATGGAGAAGCAGTGGCAATTGGAATGGCCGTTGAGTGTTATTTGAGTTTACTATTTAAGCGCATTACAAAAATGGAATTTGAAAAGATTATCGCTTGCCTTAAACTGAATTTTGATCTTTCAAAAATTGAACAAAAAGATCTTGATACTTTTTACACTTATTTTAAACAGGATAAAAAACATAAAAACGACGTTTACCAATTGGCTTTATTAAAAGGCATAGGCAATTGCAGTTTTGATGTAAAAGTTACACAGGCGCAATTGGAAAAAGCCATCGCGTATTATAATTCTGCCATTGCCAATGCTTCTTAAGTATAATAATACTCCAATAAAAGCCACTATTGATTTGCCAGGCTCAAAAAGCATCAGCAACCGTTTATTGATCTTGAACGAGGTTTTAAACCTGAATTTGAAATTAAAAAATCTTTCCTCCGCAAAAGATACACAGGACTTGGTTTTGGCATTGGCACAAGTAAAAGAAAACCGTAATCATACTATAGATATTGGTCATGCCGGAACCGATATGCGTTTTTTAACTGCCTTGCTTTCTGTAACAGAAGGAGAGTGGATCTTAACCGGTTCGGAAAGAATGCAGGAAAGACCGATCGGAGAATTAGTTAATGCCTTAAAACAATTGGGTGCCGATATTTCGTATTTAAAAAACGAAGGTTTCCCGCCTTTAAATATTATTGGTAAAAAATTAAAAGGTGGGAAGATTGAAATAGACGGCAGCATCAGTTCGCAATTTATTTCGGCTTTACTGCTCATCTCACCATCTCTTGAAAAAGGTTTAGAAATTACAATAAAAGGTGAAATCGTTTCCTGGTCGTATATATTAATGACATTAGATCTTTTAAGTGAGCTGGGGATAAAGGTTTCAACTATCCTCAACACCATTAATGTTTCACCTCATTCGATGGCTAAGTCTCAATTCTCAATACCCACTACTCAATACTCCGTGGAATCCGACTGGTCTTCCGCCTCTTATTGGTTCGGTATTGTTGCACTGAGCAAAAACGCCGAAATTATTTTGAAAGGTTTATCTAAACATTCTTCGCAAGGCGATTCTGTTTTGCCGGAAGTATATAGAAAACTTGGTGTTAATTCTGAATTTAAAAATGAAGCTCTTCTTTTAAGAAAAAGTGGTGCCTCAACTGATACTTTCACGTATGATTTTTCTGATTGTCCTGACATAGCCCAAACCGTTGCGGTAACTTGTTTAGGTTTAAAAATAAATTGCAAATTAACCGGGCTCTCCACTTTAAAACACAAAGAAACCGATCGCCTCCTCGCCCTAAAAACCGAACTCGAAAAATTTGGAGTTGAAGTTGTCATCACAAATGATTCGCTTGAGATTAGACACACAGAACCCGAAACCCGAAACCCGAAACCCGAAATAAAAACATATAACGATCACCGCATGGCCATGAGCTTTGCACCGCTTGCTTTATTACACGATAATATTACTATTGAAAATCCGGATGTGGTGCAAAAATCTTATCCAAAATTTTGGAAGGATCTGGAAATGGTTGGAATTACAAATGATCACAAATAAAGATTTCCGCTAAGAAACAAGTGCGCAAATAATCACAAAAGATGCCTTAATGAAACCTTATGCGACTCCAGAGGAGTCGGATATAGGTAAAAAACTCCCCCTCCCCTGAAGAACAAGCGCCGTAGGTGCGACATCGCGTACCTAACGGCACGCTGAACATTGTACGTATATTTTCTACTGATATATTGCTCCTACGGAGCAGGCTTAAAATAATAAAGATTTGAATGGGTTTAACAAAAATCCATGTGAATGTTTGTGTGGCTCCTCAAGATTTGTGCATGTTTGTACGACTTCGAAGGACTTGTTAGTGTTTGTGCGACTCCGAAGGAGTCGAATATTAATAGAAATTAAGTTTATTATAAATTTACGACCCCGAATGGGGTCGAACATTATGTAATTATACCATTAGCACATATAAAATAGTCCAATCTACTGTTTCTTTTTCATCAATACATCTTCAAAAAACCATT
>JANYBY010000427.1 GCA_025360565.1 Bacteroidota bacterium | reverse complement strand
ACTGGTAACCAATGATGACGGAGTTTACGCACCCGGCATAAAATTTTTGGCAAAAATAGCTTCGCAATTCGGTAAAGTGGTTGTGGTTGCGCCCGATAAACCCCAAAGCGGAATGGGACATGCAATTACCATTAATTCTACTTTAAGAATAGAAAAAACAAATTACCATAATTCGTTTTTAGAATACGCTTGCACCGGCACTCCCGTTGATTGCGTGAAGATGGCGGTGAATAGTATTTTGCAGCAAAAGCCCGATCTGGTTTTAAGTGGCATTAACCACGGCAGTAACAGTTCAATAAACGTAATTTACAGCGGAACCATGAGTGCCGCGGTTGAAGGGGCTTTAGAGGGTGCTTCAAGCATTGGCTTTAGTTTGTGCGATTACAGTATTGAAGCCGATTTTACACAAGCCGAAAAATTTATTAAACAAATAATTTCAAACTCACTCAATAATAAAATGCCGAAAGGGGTTTGCTTAAATGTAAATATTCCCAAATTAAAATCGAATGATATTAAGGGCATAAAAATTGCAAGGCAAGCCAGCGCTAATTGGGTGGAGCGTTTTGACGAAAGAAAAGATCCATCGGGAAAAAATTATTATTGGCTCACCGGCGAATTTGTAAACTTTGAACCAGAAGCAAAAGATACTGATGAATGGGCGCTTGCAAACGGTTACATTTCGGTTGTGCCCGTACAAGCGGATATGACGGCGCATAAATTTTTAAACCATTTTAAAACTTTAGAAGAAAAATGACGTGGATAGAAAAAATAGATGGCTTTTGGAAAGGCCTTGCGATCGGAATCATTTTTCCTCTGCTCGTTTTTTTCTTTTACTGGATGTTCTTTCACCATCAATTAAATTTCCCTAAAGGATTTTTAAGATATTTAATAAACGGACAGTTATTAAGCAGCGTAATTAAAATGTGCGGGCTAGGGAATTTAATATTGTTCTATTTCGGCATCACCAAAAAAATTGACAAGTTCAATAAAGGCATTATTGTAAGCGTGGTAATTTATGTAGCGCTTGTGGCTTATGTAAGTTATTATATGGAACCTGAATTAATATAATTTGAAGTATTATTTTATAGCCGGAGAAGCCAGTGGCGACTTACATGCGGGCAATTGCATGAGAGAGTTGATTGCATTGGATAAAAGCGCGGACTTTGCTTTTACGGGCGGCGATCTGATGCAGGAAGTGACCGGAAAAAAAGCGGCCATTCACATTAATCAAATGGCGTTCATGGGATTTATTGATGTTTTAAAAAATATTGGAACCATTCAAAAAAATTTTAAAATAGTTAAGGCAGACATCCTCCGGTATAAGCCCGATCTGTTAGTGCTGGTTGATTATCCCGGTTTTAATTTGCGCATGGCAAAATGGGCACATGAGAACGGAATAAAAGTAGATTATTATATTTCGCCCACTGTTTGGGCCTGGAAAGAAGGTCGGGTTGAAATAATAAAAAAATATACCAATAAATTATTTGTGATCTTACCTTTTGAAGAAGCCTTTTATAAAAAACACGATCTTAAAGTTTATTTTGTTGGACACCCATTGATAGATGCCATTGAACAGAAAAAAGACAGCTTAAAAACCAAAGAACAATTTATTAAAGAAAATGGCTTGTCGCAAAAGCCAATAATAGCGGTGCTTCCGGGTAGTCGCGTGCAGGAAATTGAGCGCATGCTGAAAATAATGATACAGGTGACTTTGCAATTTAAAGACTACCAATTTGTAGTTGCAGGTGCAACCAATTTACCAAAAGCTTATTTTGAACCATTGAAAGAAAAAAATATTAAAGTGGTGTTTAATCAAACCTATGAGTTGATGACATATGCAGTTGCTGGTATTATTAAATCCGGCACTTCAACCCTTGAGAGCGCTTTGTTCAATTTGCCTCAGGTTGTTTGTTATAAGGGGGGCGGCTTATCTTTTAAGATCGCGAAAATGCTGGTTAACACAAAATACATTAGTTTGCCCAATTTAATTATGGATGAGCCGGTGGTAAAAGAATTGGTTCAAAACGACCTGACCACAAAAAACATTTCGGATGAGTTGGAAAAATTATTGAACGATAAACCATACCGAGATGCCATTTTAAGTAATTATAACATATTAAAAAATAACCTTGGTGGTATTGGCGCATCTAAACGATTGGCCATGGAAGTTTTTAAAGATGTATCGCAAAAAAATTAATGTTTAAAGCAAAAAATATAATTCGTTTTTTTATCCTCCCGATAATTTTATTATTGGCTTTAACCTCGTTCTTTATTCCAACCGATACTTTACAGATAAGAGCCTTTGCTCATTTAAAGATAAATGCCATACAAGCCACTGTTAACGCGGGTTCTTACAAATTAATGGGCGATGGGAATGTTCTGCTTGAAACAAAAGGGGAAACCGTTTTAAAATTTGTTTTAAAAGGCGATAGCATTGAAGTAAAACAAAACGAAAAATTATTAGGCAGTTTTAAATATTTAAAATTGGTTGGCGATGATCTGGGAGAAGTAAAAGTAAAACTACTAAATCCCGATAGGAAAGCGAGAATCTATCAGAACAATTTGAGCTTTAGTATTTCCGAAGGTTATATAAGGGTTATAAATGAAATAATTTTAGATAATTATATTGCCGGAGTTACTGAAGCGGAAGCCGGATCAAAATCAACGCTTGAGTTTTACAAAGTGCAGGCTATTTTGGCGCGCACCTTTGCTTTAGCACATATAAACAAACATGTGCTCGAAGGCTTTAGTTTGTGCGATCAGGTGCATTGCCAGGCGTATTACGGCAAACCAAAAGATCTTACTATTTATAATGCTATTGAAGAAACAAAAGGTAAAGTGGTGGTGGATGAAAGTTTAAATTTAATTGTGGCCGCTTTTCACAGTAACAGCGGCGGGCAAACCGCCAACAGCGAAGATGTTTGGGGTGCATACACTAATTATTTACGCAGTACAAACGATACTTTTAGTACAAAAATGCCAAACTCTAAATGGGAACGAAGAATGTTAACCGATGATTGGCTCACGTACTTAAAATTAAAACACAATTGCTCAACCGATAAACCCGAAGCCAAGGCATCAGCCGTTAACTTTAAACAAGACCAAAGAAAAGTTTATTTAGAATGTAGCAACACGCGCATCCCATTAAAAAACATTCGTCTGGATCTTCAGTTAAAATCCACTTTTTTTAGTATCAGCGAAATTAATAAGGATAGTATCATTTTTAAAGGAAAAGGCTACGGGCACGGGCTGGGCATGTGCCAGGAAGGAGCGATGCGCATGTGTAAAATGGGGTATAAATACGGCGATATTTTAAATTTTTATTACCGGAATATTCAGCTGATAGATATGCGTAAACTTAATTTTTTTAAGGACGAGTAGCGTAAAGAGTCAAGACACAAGACTTAAGAGATACAAGATATGTCAAGAGAACGACAGAAATACAAACCTTTTAAAGCTCACTTTATGATTCCCTTTATCCTTTCCCTTACAATAATTATTGCCGGTATTATAATGACTTTGACTGATCAGACTGACCTTGGCTATTTCAAAGGGCGAGGCAGTATTAGGCAAGATTTCGTCGTGACTGGACCATCGGTTATTATCTTTGGAGCTTTACTTGCCACAATTTTACTTTATCTCAAAAGGTTTTTAAAATAATACACGCAACATTTATTAATTAAATTGAAAAGGGAACGGCATTTCTTCTTACTTTTAACTTGTGTCCACCTACTCCAAACAAATAGAACATTTAAAAAAAGACAAAGCTCTAAAAAAAGTTATTGAAAAAGTCGGCATTTTAAAATCCACTAAGGAAGAAGATCTGTATTTTATGTTGTTGCGAGCCATTGCGGGTCAACAGCTCTCGGTAAAAGCCGCACAAACCATTTGGGATAGGGTTTTAAAATTATTTAAAGATGAATACCCGCACGCAAAATTGGTTTTAAAAATAAGCGACGAAAAATTACGTTCGGCTGGTTTATCTTATCAAAAAGCGGGTTACATAAAAAATATAGCCAAGTTTTCTATTGAGCAAAGTTTAAACTATCATCAACTTAAATTAAAACCTGACGAAGAGTTAATAGAATATTTGGTACAAATAAAAGGCGTTGGCAGATGGACGGTTGAAATGATATTAATGTTTTCGCTCAACCGCGAAGATGTTTTTCCTAAAGATGACTTGGGAATTCAGAACGGCATGAAAAAATTATACAAGCTTAAATCAGAAAATAAAAAAGAACTGTACGCCGAAATGCAAGCCGTAAGTGAAAAATGGAGGCCCTACCGCACCCTTGCTTGTAAATACATTTGGCGGCATAAGGATGACAAATAGACCGCCCCACCACCTTCTTCACCGTCATGCTGACGAAGGAAGGATCCATTCTGGACTGCTGATTAGCATTGTTTAGAACAGATTCCTCGTCCCTCGGAATGACTTCACCAAGGGGTTGACCATCCCAAAAAAATGTAGTAATTTCCTCCCGAAATTATTTTATGCGCTCAAAATTTTATTTATTCCTGTTTTTTACATTTTCTGCTTCGGTAGGTTATTCCCAAAAAAATACCACTGAAATTGCTGTGCCCGATAGTATTAAAAAGATCTGCGATAAACTGTTTGTTTCAGAGATTGGTAAAGCGCAATTTTTAACCTGTGTAAAATTTAAAAAAAGCTCAGGGGCAAAAATTACTTTTGGCAATAACGAAAAACGTTTGGATTTTAAACTAGATTATGTTTTTTCATATCCAACGGTTAAAGAGGCTGCTGTTCCGTTAACCTTTATTTATTCTGTTTTTAACGGTAAGGGCAAGGTTCAATCAGGTTCATTTTTAAGGTTTGGTAAAACCGATCTGCCGCCAAACACTAAAACAGACGGGTTAAAGATAATTAATTATAAGGCCGCGCTCGCAATTGCCTTGGAGACCGATTCCATTATGAAAAAGCATATAAATAAAGTGGAAGGAAAATTTGTTTTGTATTACGATAGTTTTTGCTGGCATTTTGGCTACAGTTACCCCGACCCTAATCCTAAAAGCGAGAACGAAGACCGGAACATTGAGCACCATGTAACCATTGACCCTTTCAGCGGGAAGGTAAAAGCCGCTTATAAACAGTAATTAGTCGTCCCTCAAAAAGTATTTTTTTTTATTATTTGGGCGCCTCCGCCTGCATCAAAAAATTCGGCGGGCAGGCGGGCGGGCTGCTACGGGCTCCGCTTCGCTCCGGCTTTTTTTGTTTCGCTTCGCTGCACAAAA